>JANQTK010000374.1 GCA_030731695.1 Polaribacter sp. | reverse complement strand
CCAACCTTGAGCATGCAAATTCAAAAATTAGAAGAAGAATTGGAAGTAAAAATCTTCAATCGCTCTAAAAAACCGATAGAATTGACTGAAGTTGGTAAAAAAATAGTACAGCAAGCCAAAGTAATTGTTGACGAAAGCAACAGAATTACAGACATTGTACACCAACAAAAAGGCTATGTTGGAGGAGAATTTAAACTAGGTTTAATTCCTACAATTATGCCAACTTTATTGCCTATGTTTTTGAACAACTTTACTAAGAAATACCCAAAAGTAAAGTTGATTATTGAAGAATTGACAACAGAAGATATCATCAAAAAATTAACTGACGGTCATTTAGATGCTGCCATTGTTGCAACCCCTTTAGAAAATGAAGCGATCAAAGAACGTCCGCTTTATTACGAACCTTTTGTGGGGTTGATTCCTGAAAATCACCGTCTTTTTCAATCAAAAAATATTGTTGTAGAAGATTTAGAAATGGAAGACATTTTGCTGCTTGAAGACGGACATTGTTTTAAAGATAGCATCATTAATCTTTGCAGAAATTATAAAGTAGACAACAAAAAAGGGTTTCAATTGGCTAGTGGAAGTTTTGATACTCTCATCAAACTATCTAAAGAAGGCTTGGGAATGACCTTATTGCCTTATTTACATACGTTGGATTTATCAGAAAAAGATAAAAAATACCTCAGAGAATTTCAAAGTCCACCACCTGCAAGAGAAGTCAGTTTGATTTACCACAAATCGCAATTAAAAATGCAACTAATAGAGGCACTGAAAAAAACGATTGATGGTGTTGTAAGAGGTGCTATTTCTTTTTCAGATGTAAAGATTATAAGTCCTATTCAAAAGAAATAGAAAATGAATTTATAAAAAAAAGAGGAAGCTTTTCAGCATCCTCTTTTTTGTTTTATACATACATTTTATCTCGCAATTCTTTGATTTTTGGATCAGAGATATAATCGTCGAATGTGGTGTATCTATCAATGATACCATTTGGAGTCAATTCGATAATTCTATTGGCAACAGTTTGTGCAAATTCGTGGTCATGAGTTGTGAACAAAACAGTACCTTTAAAATTGATTAACGAATTGTTTAATGCTTGAATAGATTCCAAATCTAAGTGATTTGTAGGTTCATCTAACAATAAAATATTGGCTCTTTTCATCATCATTCTAGATAACATACAACGCACTTTTTCACCTCCAGAAAGCACATTACTTTTTTTCAATGCTTCTTCTCCAGAAAAAATCATTTTTCCTAAAAATCCACGAATAAATACTTCTTCACGCTCTTCTTCTGTTTGAGCATATTGACGCAACCAATCTACCAAGTTTAAATTCCCATCTTGGAAAAAAGAGGAATTATCTAAAGGCAAATAGGATTGTGTGGTTGTAACACCCCAAGAAAATTTTCCTGTATCTGGTTTATCATTATCTGTGATGATTTCATAAAATGCTGAAACTGCTCTCGAATTTTTAGAAATCACAGCAACTTTATCACCTTTGTTTAAGTTGATATGTACGTCATCAAATAATTTTTCACCTTCAAAACTTTTACTCAAACCTTCTACATTTAAAATTTGATCACCTGCTTCTCTATCTTGATCAAAAATAATGGCAGGATAACGTCTACTCGATGGTTTGATATCTTCTACATTCAATTTTTCAATCATTTTTTTACGAGAAGTTGCTTGTTTTGATTTGGCAACATTGGCAGAAAAACGACGGATAAACTCCTCTAATTCCTTCTTTTTATCTTCGGCTTTTTTGTTTTGTTGGGCACGTTGTTTGGCTGCTAATTGACTGGATTCATACCAAAAAGTATAATTTCCTGAATAATGATTTATTTTACTATAATCAATATCAGAAATATGAGTACAAACAGCGTCTAAAAAGTGTCTGTCATGCGAAACTACAATCACACAATTGTCATAATTTGCCAAGAAATTTTCTAACCAAGCAATGGTTTCAAAATCCAAATCGTTGGTTGGCTCATCCATAATCAATACATCCGGATTTCCAAAAAGTGCTTGTGCAATCAATACTCTTACTTTTTGTTTTCCATCCAAATCTTTCATCAACGTGAAATGATATTCTTCAGAAACGCCTAAATTTGATAACAAAGCAGCAGCATCAGAATCGGCATTCCAACCATTCATTTCCTCGAAAACAATTTGAAGTTCGCCAATTTTTTCTGCATTTTCGTCAGTATAATCCGCATACAAATCATCAATTTGTTTTTTGATTTTAAACAGCTCTTTGTTTCCCATAATCACAGTTTCCAAAACTGCATATTCATCAAACTCATTGTGATTTTGAGTTAAAACAGACATTCTTTTTCCTGGCTCTAAATGCACTTGACCAGAAGTTGGATCTTGCTTTCCTGAAATTATTTTTAAAAATGTCGATTTTCCTGCTCCGTTTGCACCTATAATTCCATAGCAATTTCCTTGCTGAAATTTGGTATTCACTTCATCAAACAAAATTCTTTTTCCAAACTGGACAGATAAATTAGAAACTGATAACATATTGTAAAATTTTGTGCAAAAGTACGAATTTGATTTACTTTTAAGGCCTGATTTTAAATGCTTTTTGATGATTTTTTTCGTGAAATTTTTAAGGAAGCATTGTTGATTTTTTAACAGCGCATTAACAATCATAGCTATTATGAATACTTAAATTTGTATTGTCTATAGTAAAATAAATAAATGTTTACATACGTAAAATATCTTGCATTCATAACGATCTCAATTTCTTTAATCAACTGTAAATCAGAAGTGAAAGAAGTTCATACTTATTTTGGAGGAAAGATCATACACCCAAAATCGGATCATGTTATTTTGTATTCTATGGATCAAGCAATTGATACTTTTTATTTGGACGAAAACGATAATTTTTTTGGAGAATTAAAAATTGCCTCTGAAGGATTGTTTTATTTTACACATGGATATGAAAATCAATACATGTATTTACAACCAAATGACAGTTTGCTTTTACGCTTAAATACCTGGGATTTTGATGAATCACTCGTTTTTGCAGGAAAAGGCGCAGACCGAAATAATGTTTTAGTAGACTGTTTTTTAGAAGAGGAAAAAGAATCAAACAGCACTTATGAATTGAATAAGTTAGATCCAAAAAAATTCAAAGAAAAATTTGACTCCTTAATTAAGGACAAACTTTTCTTATATGATGAATATGTAAAAAGTCATCCTGAGGAAAGTAATGGTTACAGAAAAGTATTGAAAGTTGCTTTGACATATCCTTTATATGCTCGCTTGGAAAAATATCCAATGATTCATTCAAAATTGACAGAATCTGATAAACTTCCTGAAATTGATAAATCTTTTTATGATTATAGAAAAACTGTAGAAATTGATGACGATTCATTGATATATTATCCACCATTTTCAAAATACGTAAGAAATCATCTTTATAATGAAACCTATTCATTAGGATATGCACCCATGAAAAAGAATTATTCAGCAAATTTTACTTCAGACTTGCTGACAATAATCAATAAGAAAATTTCACACGAAGACACTAAAAATGCGTTTTTAAAACAAACTATAATAAGCCATTTTTTCAATAAATCCAGTTGTAATTTAAATGAAGTACCTTTTGATAAATTTTTGAAATTTAGCACAGATGAAGAAGATAAAAATCAAGTAAGGAATCTTATCAATGATACAAAATCAATTGTGTTAAACAGTAAAATGACTGAATTTAACATCAATGATTATTTAGATACTCCAAGATCAATTCATGATTTAATTAAAGGTAAAAATACTTTTCTTTTCTTTTGGAGTCCTGAATATGTATCAGAATCGTATTTGGTTTCTCGCATCAACTTTTTATCAAATACTTATCAAAATATTAGTTTTATCCCTATCAAAATTGATGGTGTAAAAACAGAACGCATTGAAAAACTGGATATCAAATCGCAATTTTACTTGTCAGATGACAGTGCTGCAAACGAATTTTTAACATCCAAAATGCCACGTGCTATCCTTGTAAATAAACAAGGAAAAGTAATCAATGGCTATGCTTCAATATCGTCACCAAACTTAGATGAATACCTAGAAAATTTAAATAAATTAAAATAATCTTCAAATACTTGCATTCTATTTTATTTAGATTACCTTTGCACGATTTTTAAAACGAGATTATTTCGTTTAAAATCAAGTCGAATTATAACAATCGGTTTGCAGGTGGGCGTCTGTGAATCAAAAAAAACACAGTATGTCAACATTTTTAGAGTTGGGTTTGAAAGAACCCATTACAAGAGCATTATTAGATTTAGGATATGAAAATCCTACAGTAATTCAAGAAAAAGCAATTCCTCAAATTATTTCTTCAAAAAGCGATTTAAAAGCTTTCGCACAAACTGGAACAGGAAAAACTGCTGCTTTTAGTTTGCCAATTTTACAATTAGTGGATGAAAATAATTCAAATACACAAGCGATTATTTTATCACCAACAAGAGAATTAGCTGTTCAAATTGGTAAAAACATTCAAGATTTTTCAAAATATTTGAAAAATTTAAAAGTAGTTACTGTATACGGTGGTGCAAGTATGGAAGAACAAATTCGTTCTTTAAACAAAGGTGCGCAAATCATTGTTGGTACTCCAGGTAGAACGTTGGATTTAATCAACAGAAGAGCTTTAAAACTAGGCAATGTAGAATGGTTGGTGTTGGATGAAGCTGATGAAATGTTGAATATGGGTTTCAAAGAAGATTTAGACAATATCTTACAAGTTACTCCAAAAACAAAACAAACGTTGTTGTTTTCTGCAACATTCCCAGCAGAAGTTGAAGCTATTTCAAGAAACTACATGACCAAACCAGTTGAGATTACTTCTGGTCAAAAGAATGAAAGTTCAGACAATGTTAGTCACGAATATTATTTGGTAAACGAAAGTACACGTTACCTTGCCTTAAAAAGAATTGCAGATTTAAATCCTGATATTTATGGAATTATTTTCTGTAGAACAAGAAGAGAAACTCAAGAAGTTGCTGATAAATTAATCAAAGACGGTTATAATGCTGATGCATTGCATGGAGATTTGTCTCAAGCGCAAAGAGATTCTGTGATGGATAAATTCCACAATAAAAGTGTGCAATTGTTAGTTGCTACTGACGTTGCTGCACGTGGAATTGATGTAAATAATTTAACACACATTATCAATCACAAATTACCAGACCAAATCGAAAATTACAACCACAGAAGTGGACGTACAGGAAGAGCTGGGAAAAAAGGGATTTCATTGGTTTTGGTGAACAATAAAGAGAAAAGCAAATTAAGACCGATTGAAAAAATCATCAATAAAAAATTTATTGAAACGAGAGTTCCATCAGGAAAAGAAATTTGCGAAAGTCAATTAATGCACTTGATTGACAGAGTAAAAAATACCGTAGTAAATGAAGCTGAAATTCAGGAGTTTTTACCAAGTATTTATAAAAAATTAGAAGATTTTTCTAGAGAAGAATTGATTCAGAAATTTGTTTCTCTTGAATTCAACACGTTCTTATCGTATTATGAAAATTCAAAAGATTTGAATGATTTGTCAAGAGATTCCTCTAGAGCAACAAGGTCTACTAGCGATAATATGACACGTTTCTTCATCAATATTGGTAGAAAAGACAGTTTAAATCCTGCAAAATTGATTGGATTGATCAATGACCAAAATATTGGTAATAAAATTGAAATTGGAGCTATTGATATCTTAGATACTTTTTCATTTTTCGAAATTGATAAAAACTTCGAAGAGAAAACTTTAGAAGCATTTGCAAGTAACCAACCTGATTTTGAAGGTCGAACAGTGAATATTGAAATCACTAAAAAAGAACGTTCAGGCAATGAAAGAAGAGATGGTAAAAAACCATTTGCTAAAAAAGACGGTGGTTTTGGAAGACGCAGAAGTGATGATGGTGCTGCTAAAAAAGGAGCAGATTTTGGTGGAAGAAAAAGAACAGATAGAAAATTTAGTGATCGTCCAAAAACTTCTGTAGATAAAAAAGCAGGCGGATTTGGTAGAAAAAGAAAATAATATTTTATCTTAAAAAGTAAAAAAGCTTCACAAATTGTGAAGCTTTTTTTTATTGGTTTTTCAAAAATGCTACGACAGCTTTTCTAATGTCGAAAGCTAATTCGTCTGAATTTGGTTGATACACTGCAATTACCTCTTTATTCTCTTCTGATAAAAAAGGGATGTCAAAACCTTTTAATAAATAGTCAGAAAATGCTACTGTATATGTTTTTTGAATATCTAATTTTTTTCCTTTGATAAGCCACTGCACACCTACTTTCTCTGCATTGAATCGTTGTAAATAAGCACCTGTCCCAGCTGCTAAAACGCCATAATCCAACACTCTTTTCAGTAATCTTCCTTTGATTTGCACTTTTAAAATAGCACCACCATAAGGTAACACTCTAAAAATGTCAATAGGAGTTATATTACCTAATAAAACATCATCAATACGAATGGAACCTCCATTCACCAAAGCACAATCTACCTCATCATCAAACGAATAAGACATAGATTTTGTGATCAGAATTCCTAAATTGGTTTGTTCACTTCGAATTGGAGTGTCTCTACCATCCAATCCTGGATTGGCATTGTAAATAATTTCGTTTGGATTGTCAATAATTTTTTTGATGTTCTCTGATAAAATTGTTTGCCATTTCCCCACAATTTTTCCCACTTTTTCATCTTCCTTGAGGCCTTTATTGATTTCTTTCAACTCCGAAATAACGGTTGCTTTCTTTGTTTTTTTGTCAAATGAAATTCGATGAACATACACTGTTTTGGCATTTGCATCCGCTTTTGTAATCAACACATTACCCACTTTTACAGAGCTATTTGTGTGCTCATGACCACCCATAATTAAAGGAATGTTGGGTAATAATTTTGCGATTCTTTTATCGTTTACAATTTTTACATGTGTCAATCCAAAAACCACATCAACACTGTCTTTTAAAAGATTGTATGAGTCTCTTGCTTTATCGAACATATTTTCATAATGAACATATTCTTTTGGATTAGAAGGAATACACACACTAATAAATCCAACTTTTATTTTTGTCCCATCTTCATCTTCAAACTCTTTGATAAAAGTATCTTGCAAAGGTACTTTCACACCATTTTTCTGTTTGTAAAATGATAAGGTATCTTTTTCTGAAACCAATTTTACATTGGATGAAATCCAAGGAAAATTACTTTCATTCAATCTTTTTTGTAAATCGTTTTGTGATAAATCAAACTCATGATTACCAAATGCAACTACATCAAACTTCATGGCATTCATTACTTCAATCATTTGTCTTCCATAAACTCGCTCATTATCAACCTTTAAAGTTCCTAACAATGACGGATTTAAAAAATCACCTGCCATCACTAACAAGGTATTTTTATTTTCTTGCAACAACTGTTTATGCAATGTTTCCACTCTTGCCATTCCTCCAAATTCTCCTCCTTGGATAGGTGCAATTTCATAAACATCATTGAGTTGCATGAATGTAAAATCTATTTTCTCATCATCTTTTACGCAAGAAAAAAGGAATAATATCGAAAAGAAAAGTAATAGTAATCTCGGATTTTTCATATCAGAATATTTCTAAGGCTTTGTTGTAAGCACTTTCAAAACTCATGGGTTTTATATTGGTATTGGCTTTTTGAGCTGTAAAATAACTCAATAATTTTTCAGTGGGCATGTTTCCTGTCAAATCATCTTTTGCCATTGGGCAACCACCATATCCTTTGATAGCCCCATCAAAACGAACACAACCTGCTTTGAATGCTGCATTTACTTTTTCGAACCAAGAATCTGGGGTTGTATGCAAATGCGCACCAAATTCAATTTTTGGATATTGAGAAATTAAATTCGAGAATAAATAGTCAATGATTTCAGGAGTTGAACTGCCAATTGTATCAGACAATGATAAAATTTTTACACCCATTTTAGCGAGTTTTTCTGTCCATTTTCCAACAATATCAACATTCCAAGGATCTCCATACGGATTTCCAAAACCCATAGACAAATAAGCAACAACTTCTTTATTTGTTTTGATGGAGATTTCTAGGATTTCATCCAAAGTTTCTATAGATTCCTCAATGGTTTTGTGTGTATTTCGCATCTGAAAATTTTCGGAAATAGAAAAAGGATAGCCCAAATAATTGATTTCTTCAAATTGCGAAGCATCACTTGCTCCTCTTGTATTTGCTACAATTGCCAATAATTTGGTTTGCGTTCTTGACAAATCTAAGAGTGATAAAACTTCAGCAGTATCGCGCATTTGAGGTATGGCTTTAGGCGATACAAAACTGCCAAAATCAATGGTATCAAAACCAACATTCAGCAGGGAATTGATGTATAATGCTTTTTTTTCAGTAGGAATAAAATGGCTTTTAATGCCCTGCATGGCATCTCTTGGACATTCTATGATTTTGACTTGTTTCATCGAAATCAAAGATAGCGAAAGAAACGAATTTCTAAAATATTTTAGCGTTGAAAATTATTGAATTTTAAAAAAGAGGATTCCTTTTTTGAGAAAAACACAAAGACTTCA
>JANQTK010000373.1 GCA_030731695.1 Polaribacter sp. | reverse complement strand
GGAATCGTTTACAAATCTACTGGAAGTTGGTATTGGGTAAAATCCGAAAATGGCACATTTCATAAGTGTAAAATTCAGGGTAAATTCCGAATGAAAGGAATTAAAAGCACCAATCCTATTGCAGTTGGTGACAAGGTTTCGTTTTTTTTGGAGAAAATTGGTGATGAAGAGCTAGGGATTATTAAAACCATTCATGATCGCCAAAATTTTATTGCCAGAAAATCAGTCAATCTTTCTAAACAAACCCAAATTATTGCTGCAAATATTGATGTTGTTTTTTTATTAATCACCATTGATAATCCACCCACTTTTACCACTTTCATTGACCGATTTTTAGTAACCACAAGGGCTTACAGAATTCATACTGTATTGGTTTTTAATAAAATTGATGCCTATGAAATTGAACAAAAAGCGGAAGTTTTATATCTGAAAGATATTTACGAAGCTATTGGCTACCAATGTATAGAAGTTTCAGCAACTCAAGGTAAAAATATCGATGTTTTAAAAGAAATGATGCTTCAAAAAACCTCTATGTTTGTAGGACATTCTGGCGTTGGAAAATCAACATTGGTGAATGCAATTGAGCCAAAACTGAACCTTAAAACAAAACAAATTTCTGAGCAACACAAACAAGGGCAGCATACCACAACTTTTGCTGAAATGTTCGATTTGAGTTTTGATGCACGAATTATTGATACACCAGGAATCAAAGGTTTTGGAATTGTTGATATCGATAAATACGAATTAAACGATTACTTTCCTGAGTTTTTTAAATTGAAACAGTATTGCAAATTCAATAATTGTTTGCATTTAAAAGAGCCAAATTGCGCAGTAAAAGAAGCTTTAGAGGAAGAAAAAATTTCTTGGTCTCGTTATAAAAGTTATTTGCAAATTTTAAATGGTGAAGAAGATGGTGAACATTACAGAACAGATAATTGGGATGAAGAAGAAGACGATTAATCCATGAAAGTTGTCATTCAAAGAGTTTCAAAAGCGAGCGTTACTATTCAACAAAAAAAAGTAGCTGACATTCAACATGGTTTGTTAGTTTTGTTGGGTATTATTGATGAAGATTCTCAAGAAGACATCAATTGGTTGGTGAAAAAAATTGTCAATTTGCGCATTTTTAATGATGAAAATGAGGTCATGAACCTTTCATTAAAAGATGTCAATGGCGATCTGATTCTTGTGAGTCAGTTTACATTACACGCATCAACTAAAAAGGGAAACAGACCTAGTTATATCAAAGCAGCAAAACCTGAAATTGCCATTCCGTTGTATGAAAATTTTATAGTTTCTTTGGAAAACGAATTGGGTAAAAAAATACAAACAGGAGAATTTGGTGCAGATATGAAAGTTGAATTATTGAATGATGGTCCTGTTACTATTATCATAGATTCAAAAAGTAAAGAGTGATTCAAATTCTAGAATCAAGAGAAAAGAAGCAAGAAATAGAAATTCAAAAAGCTACTTTGAAAACTGAAATGAAAATGTTTTTCGATATTCATACACATTCAACGTCAATTCTAAATCAGGTTTTTGCGATTCAAAATAGATATCCAACTTCAAATGATTTTTCAAGCCCTTTCTCAATAGGATTGCATCCTTGGTTTTTAAAAAAAGAAACTTCTGAAAATGAAATCCTTTTACTAGAACAAAAGCTGCAACATCCAAAATGTTTTGCAATCGGAGAATGTGGTTTGGACAAGGCAATAGATACCAATTTCGATTTTCAAAAAG
>JANQTK010000372.1 GCA_030731695.1 Polaribacter sp. | reverse complement strand
TTGCGAATTCATGAAATCCGATTTTCTCAATACTAGCACACATGTAAAAATAATCGTGTTTATCAGCATTCAACACAGCATCTATTGAAGAAACATCGGGCATTGCAATTAAACTTGGAGGTAAACCCAAATTTTTATAGGTATTGTATGGAGAATTGATTTCTAAATCTACTTTTAAAACTCTTTTTACAACAAAATCTTGCCCTTTTATTTGACGAATAGCGAAGATAACTGTTGGATCTGCTTGTAATGGCCAATTATTTTGCAATCTATTCAAATACAAACCTGCAACAATAGGTCTTTCTGACGTTTTACTAGTTTCTTTTTGTACGATAGAAGCCAAAGTAATCACTTCTTTTTGAGATAAATTCAGCTTTTTTGCTTTTTGAAGTCTAGTTTGATTCCAAAAATTTTGATATTCAACTAACATTTTATCTCTGAATTTTTCAGCAGAAGTGTTCCAATAAAATTCATAACTATTAGGAATAAAAATGCCCAAAATGGATTTTTCGTTAAAATTATTTTCTGATAAAAACTTTGAATCTTTAAAAGCGGTAAGTAATGAAATTGAATCAGCTTCCAATTGTTCCGAAATTCTTCCTGCTAATTTTTCTAAAGTATCTTGATTATTGAAAGACAATTTTACAGCAGTTTGACGTCCACCTCTAAACATGTTCACCAAATCATTTGTACTCATATTTTCTTGAATACTATATTTTCCAGGTTTGATTTTAGTAAACTTTTTCAATTTTGAAACCCACATAAATTCATTTATATCATTAATATATGGAGCTAATTTTTCAGTAAGTTTCGAAAAATCGTCAGTAGAATTTATGAAAACAACTCCTGATTTTTGAACGTTATTTGAAAATATTTTTTGATAATAATAAATCCCAATACATCCAATAAATAGTGAAACTACAATTGCAATTGTACTAATTTTCTTTTTTGCCAAAGTGAAGAATATTAAGTTTAAAGTTGCGAAATTACTCTTTTATCAGTTGAAATAAAATTTCATCTTTCATTTTCCCATCAGAAAAAATCCATTCTTTTTTTGTGCCTACTTTTTTGAAAGAATGTTTCTCAAAGAGGAGCAAACTTTTTTCATTATCAGACATGATATTTGCATATAATTGGTTCAATTGTAAGTGTAAAAATGAATATTGAATCAATAATGACAATGCTTCAGAGGCAAAGCCTTTTTGTTGAAAATTAGGGTGAATTAAAATGCCAATTCCAGCCCTTTTATGTTGAGGATTGAAATCAAATAAATCAATCATCCCTACTTTTTTTTCAGATGAATTTTCTTCAATAATCAAACGTAATTGTTTGGTTTCAAAAATATCTAAATGGGCATTTTCCAAATATTGTTTCAACACATATTTTGAAAATGGTGTTTGTGTATGGCTGATTTCCCAAAAAGACTCGTCATTTTCAATTTGAAATAAAAATTCCAAATCTTCAGGTTCTAAAGCTCTTAAATTTATTGAATTTCCTTTAAGTGTTTGCATTTAGTTTTTTTAGTTTAAAATCATAAATATAGCATTTATTTAAAAAAAACTAATTGTTTTTATTAATATAAAACACAAATGAATATTTATTTTTTAACTATTTTTTAGAATTAATTAAACTTTCTTAAAAAATAAAAGTCTTAATAAAAATAATTTAAAGAAATCTATTCATGAAATTATTAACTTTTACTGTTCTGCTAATTATTCTTAGTTCATCAATTTATGGACAACAACAAAATCCTAATATTTTATTAATAATTGCTGATGATTTAGGAATAGATTCTACTCCTGGCTTTAATATTGAAGGAGATTTACCAGTAACTCCTACATTGGATTCTTTAAGAAAATCAGGTTTAACATTTACAAATACTTGGGCAACTCCACAATGTTCTCCAACAAGGGCAGCAATATTGAGTGGTAAGTTTGGTATAAAAACGGGTGTAATGAGACCACCATTAATTTTAGACACTTCACATACTTCATTATTTACTAAAATAAAAGAGAAAAGTAATTCAGATTACACTATGGCTGTAATTGGTAAATGGCATATTGGAGGCAATAGTAGTAGTAATTTTAGTCATCCAAAAAATTCTGGTGTACCTTATTATGAAGGGGTTTTTACAGCACAAGTAAACGATTATTATAATTGGACAAAATTAAATAATAGCGGAAATGAAGAACAAGTAAACCAATATATCACTACTCATTTAACAGACAGGGCAATATCATGGGTAAATAACCAATCTAAACCATGGTTTTTATGGTTGTCACATATTTCTCCACACATACCTTTTCAAACACCTCCTTCAGGAACTTATTCAACAATTCCTACTAATAATAGAACAACATACTTAGCTATGATTGAAAATTTAGATTATGAAATAAATAGATTGCTAAAAAGTATGGATAAAGAAACTTTAGAAAACACAGTAATTATTTTTATTGGAGATAATGGTACCCCTGAAACTGCAAATAATTTTTGGCCTAATGGACATGCAAAATCATCTTTATATGAAGGTGGTATTCGAGTACCCATGATTATTACCGGAAAATCAGTTAAAAGAGTCAATCAGATTGAAGCAGGTTTAACTCAAGCTACTGATTTACATGCAACTATATTAGAATTAACAGGTGCTCAACTATTAGGAGGAACTGAAAACAGTTTAAGCTTAAAACCAGCATTAAATTTTGAAAACAAAATTGAAAGACAAATTAATTATACAGATTATGAAAGTAATGGAATAGAATCTTGGGCAACTAGAAACAATACCTATAAGTTAATTGAAGACGAAAATGGAAATGAAGAGTTTTATAATATTATAAACGACATAAAAGAACAAACCAATTTAATTAATAGCCTTACACCAGAGCAATTAACCATAAAAACAGCTTTAAAGCTAGAAGCACAAATTATTAGAACAAATTGGTCTTGTAATGATGGAATACAAAACGGATCAGAGACAACAATTGATGATTGCAATAGTACTTGTGGAGATAAAGATGTATTCAGTTACGATTATATAGATTGTTGTGGAACTCCATCTAAACCAAGTGTATATTATGAGTTTTTAGAAAACGATAAAAGAGTAGTGTATTCAAATAATTACCCAAATCATAATTTTTGTTTTGTAGCAAACAGAACGCCTGAACCTTATTATAGAGTGTATAAATTTGATTTAAAACCAAAATTGTCAGGCATTACAACTAGTATATCCAGAGAAAATGGAAGACCATTAAACTTTTTTGGAATCAGTTTAAATGGTGTTTATATGATGCCTGCACCTGCAACACCATTTATTTTTGAAGATAAAAATACTGGTCAGTACAATTGGGATTGGGTGTTTGAACCCACCACAAATATTGGCGATGGAAGCGAATTTGTTGGGTTAGATTGTGCATCTGCACATGTAAATCCAACATCAGGATATCATTACCATGGAAATATGTTTGAATATGTAGAGAAATTAGAAACAGGAATTTCAACTACAAAAAACGTACCTACAAATGTACTACAAGTAGGATGGGCTTCTGATGGTTTTCCAATTCTTTACAGATTTGGTCCTGATAAAGATGGAAATATAAAAGAACTATTTTCTAGTTTTCAACTAAAAAGTGGTCTAAGACCAGGAGATGGTACTAGTGCTCCTTGCGGGCCTTATTCAGGTAAATACACCAATGATTTTGAATATATTGCTGGTAAAGGTGATTTAGATGAGTGTAATGGAGTGGAAGCTTCTGTTACTTTAACAACGGCACAAGGTGAAGAAACTTTTGATTATTATTATGTTGTAACTCAAAATTTTCCTCAAATATCGAGATGTATGAAAGGAAATTTTAACGAGAGCTTTAGTAATACTGGTACTGCTTTAAATGATGTGGATAAAGATTCAGACGGATTTGTAAGTGCTTATGATTGTGATGATAACAATCCAAATATAAATCCTTTAGCAACAGATAACCCTGCAACAGCTGTAGATGAAAGTTGTGGTACAACATTGAGTTCTCATCAATTAAGTATAGAGCAACAAGGTTTTTATGTAAGTTCAAATCCTAATGATGGTAATTTTTCAGTTATATCTACTGGTTTTGAAGAGTATCAAGTAAAAATGTTTTCTTTATCAGGAAAACTTATTATTAAAAAATCGGGTAAAGGAGTATTAGAGTTTAAAAATATTACAGGTGCAGGAGTGTATCTTTTAGGTATTGAAAAACAAGGTAAAATTTTAGGTTCAATAAAAATTATAATAGAATGAAACCATTAATATATTTATTTTTCACTTTTTTTCTAAACAATACTGCAAAAAGCACTCACGAATCAATTTCTGCTTCCTTTAATGTTATTGAAAGAGGCTATGTTTTAATGCTTGAAATTGAATTTGATATGTATAATTATTTAATGCAAAGTAATGTTACTAGTCATAAAGTTACTTTAGAAGAATTTAGCACATATTTAAATGAAACTACTAGTTGGGAGTTTAATGGAGTACAAATTAATCCAAAGGTTTTAAGTATCAAATCCGAACGTGAGCACATTAAGGTAATTTGTTTTTTATCTAAATCAAAAAATAAAATAAAATCTATAAAAGTAAAGAATGATTTTTTAAGTGAAGTTAAAGACCATTCTAATATAATTAAGCTTGATTTAAATAATTCTTTTAAAGATTTTAGATTACATAAAGAAAGAAAAAATTTAGTGGTAAACTATCCTTAAAAAGTAGTATTTCATTAACTGTGTAAATTAAAAACTCATTTAAGTTATATTGTTATCAATCCGTTAAACACAAATAGTGCAGGACCTTTCAAAAACACATTTTTATAAAACCCATTTTCTTCTTCAAATGATACTTCTAACACACCACCCTCAACGGGTAAAGTAATTAAATTTTGATTTGTTTTTTGCAGTTTATGCATGGCAATTGCAACAGCAGTTACGCCTGTGCCACAAGCCAATGTTTCATTTTCTACACCTTTTTCATAGGTTCGAACTCGAAATGTTTTTTCATTGATTTGTTGAACAAAATTTACATTGCTACCTGGATTTTCATACTGATAGCGAATTTCTCTTCCTTTTTCAAAAACAGGAAAATCAGTTAAATCATGAACCATTTCCACATGATGTTGTGTTCCAGTATAAGCAAAAACCGAATTTTCATTGACTTTAATTTGTTCAACATCAATCATTTTTAATGAAATAATGTCATTTTCTATGCTTGCAAAATGTGGTCCATCAAAAGCGATAAAATTCGCTGAATTTTTAATAATGTTCAATTGTTTGGCAAATGCTACTGCACATCTTCCTCCATTTCCGCAAAAGGTTTCACTTCCATCAGCATTGAAATACACCATTTTAAAATCATGTAAATCATCATTTTCGATTAAAATAATTCCGTCAGCACCAATGCCAAAATGCCTGTCACAAATTTGTGAAATAATGTCAGTTTTTTGTTTTGGAAAGATATTTGTTCTGTTATCAATCATCACAAAATCGTTTCCTGTTCCTTGGTATTTGTAAAAAGTCACATTCATAAAACAAAGATAGCGATTTAGAGTCTAAAAGTTCTTTGTTAAAACACGGTTAAAATGAGTTAAAAACAAGTTAAACAGATTTTCTAGAAATGTTAAAATTGTATATTTGAACAATCAAAAATCAAAAATAATATGAGAAAAAATTTAAGCTTTTTAGGAATTGCTATTTTAGGCGGAATAATCACTTTAGGTGGTTATAAATTATTTTTTGATGGACCTGTAATTATTGAACGTTCAGGACCAGAAAAATCATCCATAGTTCAAACAAATTTTACAACACCAAATTCAGATTCAAATAGTTTTGAAATCTCTTCTATTGATTTTACGTTGGCCGCTGAAAAATCTTTGAATGCAGTTGTTCACGTAAAAAATACCACCATCAAAACACAGTACAATCCACTTGCAGAGTTTTTTTATGGAAATGGAAGTGGGACAAGAAAGTTTGAACAAGTAGGAACTGGAAGTGGTGTAATTATTTCTGCTGATGGATATGTTGTTACCAATAATCATGTAATTGATGGGGCAAATGAAATTGAAGTTACTTTAAATAATAAAAAAGTGTACAAAGCAGAATTGATTGGAAGTGATAAAAATGATGACATCGCTTTGTTGAAAATCAAAACGGATACTGAATTGCCATTCATCACCTTTGCGAATTCAGACAATGTAAAAGTAGGAGAATGGGTTTTAGCAGTGGGGAATCCTTACAATTTAACATCAACAGTTACAGCAGGAATCGTAAGTGCCAAAGGAAGAGATTTGGATGGAAATGGTTCCATAGATTCATTTATTCAAACAGATGCTGCTGTAAATCCTGGAAATAGTGGAGGAGCTTTGGTAAACACCAGAGGTGAATTGATTGGAATCAATACTGCAATTTCTTCTAGCACTGGTTCTTTTGTTGGATATTCATTTGCAGTGCCATCAAATATTACCAAAAAAGTTATTGATGATTTATTAGAATTTGGAAATGTACAAGAAGCTGTTTTGGGAATTCGTTTTTCACCTCAAGAAAATGATGATATTTTGGGTGTAAAAATTGCAGAAGTTGAACAAGGTCAAGGTGCTGCTAATGCAGGATTGAAAAAAGACGACATTATTACTAAAATTGGAGAAGTAAACATCACCAAATTTTCGGATTTACGTGGGCAATTGAGCGCAAAAAGGCCAGGAGAATTTGTTGAAATTACAGTAAATAGAAATGGACAATCATTAACTAAAAATGTAAAATTAGGCAAAAAATCACCTCAATTTATTTCAAGTTCTTTCAATTGGGAATTAAAAGATGTTTCAAAAGAAGAACAAAAAAGACTCAATATTTCAGGTGGTGCCAAAATCTTTGAAACGATTGATAGAGGAGATCAAAATAATTTGAATAGTTACATCATTACTAAAATCAATGATAAAACGGTTAAAAATGCTGAAGAGGGTGTGCAATTGTTAGAAAGCGTTGCAAATAGTAGATCTTACATAATTATTGAATTGATCAATTTAAAAGGAGAAAAAGAAACATTACGTTTTAGATAATCTTCTTTAAAACCTTAAAAAATCCTGATAATTTATCAGGATTTTTTTTGAATAAAAAAAATAGCGAAATCGATTTCGTATTTCATAAAAAAGAAATACTTTTGCCAAAAATGTAAACATCAAAATACAAAAATGTCAACAATTGTAAATTACGAAGAAGAAGTTGCTCAACAAGCATTAACACGAAGAGCAACAGTTGAATTTATCAATATTGTAAACGATTTATGGTATGATAAATCCATAGAATTGGTCTTTTTTAGAAATCCTTTAATAGATAAAAGAGCCAGTGAAGTGTTGAATTTAATTAATTACGCAAAGGAATTTGTGAATAAACCAATTACAATTCAAGATGCTTTGAACATTGCAAAAGCCATTCAGCAAGTAGATTTACCAGCATCAAAATTAGATATCGGAAAATTGGCTTATGAGTGTCATTTAAATCCAAAAGGCTGTATTGATAAGGAAGCATTTATCAAAAAGCAACTCAAAAACATCACTGAAGCAAAAGACATCACTCCAAAAGATGTTGTATTGTATGGATTTGGAAGAATTGGTCGTTTGTTAGCACGCGAATTGATGTCTAAAATGGGAAAAGGAACGCAATTGCGTTTGCGTGCGATTGTAACTCGCGATAAAATTACACCCACGGTACTTGAAAAAAGAGCTTCGTTATTAAGTATAGATTCTGTCCACGGAAATTTTTTAGGAACTGTGCAAATTGATGTTGAAAATAGTGCGTTAATAATAAATGGCACCACTGTTTTTATGATTTCAGCTAACAATCCTGAAGATATAGATTATACAAAATACGGAATAAAAGATGCGTTGGTGATTGACAATACGGGCGCTTTTAGAGATGATGTTGAGTTGAGTAGATTGTTAACGTCAAAAGGAGCAAGCAAAGTATTGATAACAGCACCTGCAAAAGGTGTCCCAAATATTGTTCATGGCGTGAATCATCAGCAATACAATCCAGATACCTATGATATTTTTTCTGCTGCATCATGTACAACCAATGCAATTACGCCTGTTTTAAAAGTATTGGAAGATAATTTTGGCATCAAAAAAGGCCACTTAGAAACGATTCATGCATACACAAATGACCAAAATTTGGTAGATAATATGCATAGTAAATATCGTCGTGGAAGAGCAGCAGCTTTAAATATGGTAATTACTGAAACTGGCGCAGGTAAGGCAGTTGCAAAAGCGTTGCCAGCTTTAGAAGGAAAATTAACATCCAATGCAATTCGAGTTCCTGTACCAAATGGTTCGCTTGCAATTTTAAGTTTGCAACTTAGAAGACCAGTAACTACGGATATTGTAAACGCCATTTTAAAACAAAATGCTTTAGAAGGCGATTTAGTGGAACAAATAAAATATTCAATGGATAATGAATTGGTTTCAACAGATATTATTGGTTCAACAGCACCTTCAATTTTTGATAGCAAAGCAACCATTACAGATGGTGAAACTATTGTGTTATATGTTTGGTATGATAATGAATACGGCTATTCACATCAAGTAATTCGTTTGGCAAAACACATAGCCAAAGTTCG
>JANQTK010000371.1 GCA_030731695.1 Polaribacter sp. | reverse complement strand
TGAATCAACTATTTTTTCGCCTTCAAAAAATATTAAAGTTGATTTTAATCTCACAAAAGATGGAAAGCCTTATTATTTGGTTTTAAAAGCATCAGAAAAAGTCATTGATACTTCATACTTAGGATTTGATTTTGATAATTCAATCCCATTTATTGATAATTTTCAAATTGTAAAAACCTCTGAACGCGAATTCAATGAAACTTGGCAAATGCCTTGGGGAGAGCAATTGGATGTCATAAATCATTACAATGAACTGAGAGTTGAGTTGCAGGAAATCAGTCAATTAAAGAGAAAACTAAACATTGTTTTTAGAGTTTATGATGACGGAATTGGATTTCGATACGAATTTCCTGAACAAGCAAATTTTAAAGAAGCATTTATCACAAATGAAAACACTGAATTTAATTTAACAGAAGACTATAAAACCTTTTGGGCTCCTGGTGATTGGGATATTTATGAGCATTTATACAACACTACAAAATTATCGAAAATTAATGCTTTAAAGTATGTAAATCAGCCTGTTGCACAAACTTATATTCCTGAAAATGCCGTAAATACTCCTGTTACTTTGGTAGGGAAAAACGGACTTCATTTAAGTTTTCATGAAGCTGCTTTGGTTGATTATGCAGATATGACATTACAAGTTGATACTGTAAATCTCTCTTTTAAAAGTAATTTGGTTGGATCTAAAAATGCACCTTATAAAGTAAAAAGAACACTACCTTTTCATACGCCATGGAGAACAGTTCAAATTACCAATAAAGCTACTGAATTAATAGCCTCTACCTTAATTGTCAATTTAAATGAGCCAAGTAAAATTGATGATGTTTCGTGGTTTAAACCTATGAAATATACTGGCATATGGTGGGAAATGCACTTAGGAAAATCTTCTTGGGATATGACTTCTGGAAATCATGGAGCAACAACTGAAAAAACGAAAAGATTCATTGATTTTTCTGCTAAAAATAATATTGGGGGTGTTTTAGTTGAAGGTTGGAACAAAGGTTGGGGACAAAATGAAGGAGGTTTTGATTTTGTAACTCCTTATCCAGATTACAATTTAAATGACATTGTTGCGTATGGAAAACAAAAAGGCGTGGAAATTATCATGCACCATGAAACATATGGAAATGTTGAAACCTATATAAAACAACAAGACACTGCATTTTCTTTGATGAAAAGTTTGGGAATTCACGCTGTAAAAACAGGATATGTTGGAAAGTTAATTCCTGAAGGGGAATATCATCATGGACAATTTATGGTAAATCATTACAATGAAACCGTTAATAAAGCAGCAAAATATAAAATTGCAATCAATGCGCATGAACCTATAAAACCAACAGGATTAAGAAGAACGTACCCAAATACAATTTCAAGAGAAGGTTTAAGAGGTCAAGAATTTAATATTTGGGATCCAAAAGGAGGCAATCCTCCTGAACATTTATCAATTATTGCTTTTACAAGAATGTTGGCAGGACCCATTGATTATACTCCTGGAATTTTCAATATTAAATTGGATGACTATAAAAAAGGAAAGCAAGTAAATACAACAATTGCTCATCAATTAGCATTGTACGTAGTTATTTACAGTCCAATTCAAATGGCAGCAGATTTAGTAGAGCATTATGAAGCAAATCCAAAACCGTTAGAATTTATAAAAGAAGTGGGTGTTGATTGGGAAAAAACCAAAGTTTTAAATGGTGAAGTTGGTGATTTTGTAACGATTGCAAGGAAAGAACGAAAAACAGGCAATTGGTTTTTAGG
>JANQTK010000370.1 GCA_030731695.1 Polaribacter sp. | reverse complement strand
CCATAAGGACAATGTTTGCAACCACTTTTGCAGCAATAACCTCTTTTTAAATGGTATTTTTCAGTGAAAACTTTATATCCTTGTTCATTTAGATAAAAGTCGTCTTTGTCAAGTTCAATTCGTGGTTTAAACATGTTGCAAAAATACGTGTTTTAACGAAATTGTAATCGCTTGTCTTTGATTGAATTTAAACGCAACACTTTATAATCTAAAATATAGTTTTGATACAATCTCCAAGGAAATTGATCACCTTGTTTTGGCAAAATGTCTTTTGCTCGGTGAATGTATCCAGAATCTAAATTAATGAGTGGCAATTCACCTAAATTTTCTTCAATAACAGATGCCTTAATTGTTTTATAATGGTGTTTTTGTAAATATTTTAAAACTCTCGAAATATATTCGCTAGTTAAATCGCTTTTCAAGGTCCAAGAAGCATTGGTATATCCTGCAAAAATGAAGAAATTAGGAAGTTCGCTCAGCATCAACCCTTTATAAACAAACTGCTTGGTAATATCAAAAGGTTGTTGGTTGATGGAGATTTTTGCACCACCAAAAGGCAATAATTGTAAGCCAGTTGCACTTATAATAATATCGGCTTCTAGTATTTTTCCTGAACTTAGTTTGATGCCATTTTCGGTAAAAGTATCTAAAGTATCTGTTTCTACAAATGCTTTGCCTCTTTTAATAGCTTTAAAAAAATCACCATCAGGAACCAAACAAAAACGCTGATTCCAAGGTTTATAATTGGGGGTAAAATGAGGTTCAATTTGAAAATCGCCCAATTCTTTTTGAATTCCCTTAAAAATAACCTTCTTCATGGTTTCAGGATATTTCCTGCACAAATTGTAAAAAAGCATGTCTGCTAAAATATTTTTAGCTCTTACAAAGGTGTGTGCAATTTTACTCGGAAATACCTTTTTTATTAATTTTGCAATTTTATCTTTATTGGGCAAAGCTGCAATATACGTTGGTGAACGTTGCAACATGGTAACTTTTTCAACGGTATTAGCAATGGCAGGAACAATAGTCACTGCAGTTGCACCACTTCCAATAACCACTACTTTTTTGTTTGAATAATCTACGCTTTTATCCCATTTTTGAGGATGAAAAAAACTGCCTTTAAAGTTTTCTAATCCTTTAAATTCAGGAGTATAACCAGTATCATAATTGTAATATCCGCTGCAATTAAAAATAAATTGACAGGTAAAACTGCTTTCTTTTTTTGAAGAAGGATTGATGGTTTTTACAGACCATAAACTCGAATTGGTATCAAAATCATACGAAACTACTTTTTGATGGAATTCAATATGTTGTTTTACCTTATATTCTTCAGAAGCTTCTTGCAAGTATTTTAAAATAGAAGGCGCATCAGCAAATGATTTGTCATCATCCCACGTTTTAAAAGAATACCCAAAAGTGTACATGTCTGAATCTGAACGAATTCCGGGGTATTTAAACAAACTCCACGTACCGCCAATTTCTTCTCTAGCTTCTAAAATTTTATATTTTTTGTCAGGATTTTTTCGATGTAAATGACAAGCCGCTCCAATTCCTGATAAGCCTGCGCCAATAATAATGATGTCGTAATCCATAAATATTAGTTATTATTTCGAATTTCTCTCTTTCTCATGGGCATTCCATCAATGATTGCAAACAATTTTTCTTTGGATAAAACAGTTGATTGTGCTAGCTTGATTCCACCATCCAAACCAATCAACATAACTTTAAAAGGCGTGTTTTTTGGATTGTATTTTAAAAATAATTCAG
>JANQTK010000369.1 GCA_030731695.1 Polaribacter sp. | reverse complement strand
AATACTTCTACTGGCACTTCCTGAACCCAATCTTGCTAAAAATGAGGCTTTTTTAATGATAAATTCCGAATTTAATGCAGGAATTAATTGTTGCTCTAAACTCGTTAAACACATGGCAATTGCGCTTAAACCACTTGCAGAGGACGCAATTCCACTTGAATGTGGAAAAGAATTTTGGGAATGAATTGACATTTTGTACTCAAAAATATACGGACAATATTCTGCAATTCGTTGAAAAAATTTAGCGATTTTCGGTTTGAAATCTTCATTTTTTTTACCTTCAAAAAATATATCAAATTGAACTGTTTCCGATTTTTCAATCTTTTCAAATTGAATAGTCGTAATGGTATGGCAATTGTTCAACGTAAAACTAATTGAAGCGTTTTTCGGAATTTGAGGCTCGCTTTTTCCCCAATATTTTACCAACGCAATATTGCTAGGTGTTTGCCAAGTAAAACTCGCTTTATCAATAAATTGTAATGGTGAGTTTACTAAAAACTGATGTGCATCCAAAGTAAAAAATTTAGTCGCAAAGATACGTTTTTTGACGACTTTTTAATTGCTAATATATCGTTAAGTGTTTTGTATTTTTGCGCTATGAATGAATTGCATGTTTTTTTACTTTTACATGGAGAAGCTCCTAAAAAATTGCCTAATCTTGCAAAATATAGTTTTATTTGTGCTACTGATGGCGCTTACAATTTCTTAAAAAAAAACCAAATTACGCCTGATTTAATCACTGGTGATTTTGATGAATCTTTTCACATTTCTGATGAAATTGAAGTAATTCAAACGCCTAATCAAGATTTTACTGATTTTGATAAAATCTTACAAATTTTGTTTGATAAAGGCTATAAAAATATTGATGTTTTTGGTGCAAGTGGCAAAGAACAAGATCATTTTTTAGGCAATTTACACACTGCAATTTATTGGAAAAACAACTTAAACATCAAATTTATTGATAATTACGGAACCTATTTTTTGGCTGATAATTTTACACAAATCTCAAATTGTAAAGGACAAATTATTTCATTGATTCCTTTTCCAAAAGCAACAAATATCTCCACAAAAGGCTTACAATATTCTTTAGAAAAAGAGGATTTAATTTTTGGACAAAGAATTGGAACTCGAAATATTGCATCAGAAAATGAGGTTGAAATACGATTTGAATCTGGAGAATTGTTCATTTTCATAAATCACCAAAACAACAAAAATGAGTAGAAAAATAAAATTAATCTGGGATTTTAGAGGTCCTGACGCCAAGGAAACTGCCAAGCACCACACCATACATTTAAAAGAATTTGCAACTCTTGAGAAGTTACCTTTTTATGAAATTGATGTTCAAGAGAAAAACCCAATGTTGGTTTCCGCTTTTATTACTGTTGATGAAACTGACATGAAAACCTTTAGAGATGCCTTAAAACCTCATAGAGGTGAGGTTGGGTAGTAAACTTGTATTTTAATTTATTTTGAGCTAAATTCGTTTCAAATTATAATGGCGAATGAATTTCAATTTTCAAATGCTTTACACCATTAATTTTCAAAAAAAATAGTGCTATGAAAAAATGTACCTTAATCTTATTTTGCTTCCTTTTTAATAGTGTTTACTCACAAAACACCTCAGAAAAAGAATTAAAAACTGAGGTAAAAGAAGTAACCGTATTTCTTAAAAACGCACAAATAACCCGGGAAAAATCAGTTGACATCGTTTCAGGTGAAAACCATTTAAAGTTTATTAATTTATCCCCTTTTATTGATGCAAAAAGCA
>JANQTK010000368.1 GCA_030731695.1 Polaribacter sp. | reverse complement strand
TACGACCAAAAACACGAACTCTTGAATTATGATAAGTTTCATCACCATTTAGCAACCTAGTGGGTATCCATTTTTCATTGTCAAATCTGCCTTCAAATACTTCCCCTATATAACCAATAGTGTCTTTTATTTCAGAGGTAATATAAATGGATAAGTTCATTCCTACTACTATAAACTCATCAAGTTCCGTTTGAATGATGATCCCAAATGACGGTTCATTCGGTTTTTCGTACATTACTTTTACTTTGTAATCTCCCATATACAAGTCTTCATATTGCTCATTTTCCTCCTGAAGAACAGCCCTCATTTTTCCTGTTCCTTGGTATTTTTTAATCAAATGTTGTACTTCGTTTAAAACTTCATATGATTTGGTAAAAACAAAATTATCGGCAGCATCTTCAATTCCGAAAGGAGAAAAGCAAATGGCGTCATGTTCGCCAAAAGCGTAAAAAGCCCTACCAACTTCTGCTTTAGATTCAGGAATTAACAGCGGATTGTCTTCTCTATGATACATAGCAACAATCTCTTTAAAGTTATCTAAATAAATGTCTGGAGATTGAATGTCAATATCGGGAGCTGCAGCTTTCCAAATATCAATAACTCTTGAAACTGGACCTCCATTTGGATATACTCCCGGCAAATCATCAGGTTTTTGAACAATCCATGAATTCACCATCATTGGTAAATTGTACGCTGTTCTGCCTGCTTTTGCTACAGTATTGATATACGTTGCATATTGCCAAGTAGTAAAAATGGATTTAGCTTCTGGGGTATTTCCAAAAACTTCTTTCCAAGTGCCTGCAGTTTTGAAATTAGTTTTTGAAATACCAATTTTCTTGGTGGGTATTGTTAATTTGATTCAAGTTGGTTTTAGTCAATTCAATATTAATTTTTAAAACATGTTCCCAAATATATTTGGTAATTCCAAGAGTAAATTGACATCAGTGCTTCTTAAATAATCTAAACTACCAATTGATTTTTTTAGTTCCCAAACAGAACCATTGAAAAATGTATTTAATCCTTTTATTTCGAAGTCCTAAATACATATTGAAATTCCTTTGAAATTCAGTAAACTCTTGTGATTATTTTTGTTGTTTAGAAACGTTAAATTTCCATTCTCTTTTGCTTCATCGTAGCTTGTTTTTAATTGTAAGAAATTAGTAGGACGAAAAAAAACATCGCTCAAAATTTTTATGGAATTTAAAGAAATCTTTGGATGATCTGAATAGGCACTTTCGAAAAAAAGATCCATTTTTAAAATTAAAGTGTCTGAATAATTAATTGCAGATGTAAGTAGGATTTTATTTTCTTCAAAATAATCTATAGAGTTTCTTACTAAGTCCTGTTTTTTGTTTTCAATTTTTTTAGATTCATTCCAATTATTAATTTGCAAGGCAATCAAAATTCCAATAACCACAAGCACAATTTCGCTAATGGCGTATTTAAAATACTTGCAAGTTTTGTTTTCAGAAAGCAAGTTTTGTCTAATTTTCCTAAAGAATTTTATCATGGTTGTTAGGTTTGTTATAACTAAGAACTAAGTTTATATGTATAGAAAGTTGCGATTTTGACAACGAGGATTTTCCAAAGAAAAATCAGAAGTTTGCAAAAAAGCAACAAACTTTAAATGAAGCAAAAAGCAGCAATTTTTTATAAACGGTAATCTAGGCCGTTTTTATAATCCAATAATAATAATAATACTTAAATTTTTTAAAGTTTGTTATGCGAATTAAATAGTTATTATGAGTGTATATTTCAAATGCCTTTAACA
>JANQTK010000367.1:2615-8770 GCA_030731695.1 Polaribacter sp. | reverse complement strand
ATCATTCTAAAAAAGTTTGATGAATTTATGGATGAAAATCAAGAAGAAAAATTGATAAAAGCCGAAGTTTGGTTTGCAATTCAGTTTGAAATGGCATGCAATCCAACCGATTTTTTTATGAGAAGAACTGGTCGTCTGTTTTTTGATAAACTTAGTGTTGAAAAATACAAAGACCTTGTTTTACAACTATTCGAAAATGAACTTCTTTATACAAAAAACGTTGCAAAAAAACATCAACAAGAATTAGAAAATATTTTAAGTTCCGCTTGTAAATTCGAATAAAAAATACAGTAATTTTATATCGAAATTGTATCTAATTTAATGCCTATGGGTGCTTAATACTTACTCAGTACGCAAAAACATTTTTTCGGGAAAAAATGTTGCTAGACTTTTAGTTAAACTTAAATTATATACAAATGAAAACATTATACACTGCTGCTTTGGTATTATTTACGCTGATATCTTTTTCAGCAAAAAAAGCAACTCCAATAAATCAAGAAAATAAATTGACTGCCATTTTTAAAGGGCTTACAACAAATGATTATTACAAATTTGTTGATGATAAAAAAGAAGAACACCTTTTTTATGATGTTGACCAAGAAGTTGAAATAGGACTAGATGACGAATCGTTAATAGGAAAAAAATTTACCTTAACATGGAAAACGAAAGAAATTGATGTGTATGACAATAATGGCGATGAAATTGGTGAAAAACTCACAGTAAAAACTATTTTAACCATTGTTGCAGTCAAGTAAATAAAAAACCGATTGAAATTTCAATCGGTTTTTTTTACACACTTTCTCTAAGTAAGGTTTTGTACGTTTTTCTTAATTTGGTTGGGTGAACGCCTAATTTGTATTTTAAAAAAACATATCCATTAATTAGGTTTACTTTCAGCCATGAATTGTGGTCATATTTTCGAGCACTTACTGTCGCTAATGATTGAATAATCGTATATGGAATTTGTTGTTTTCTTACTTTGTCAATCATTTCAAAATCTTCCATAATACAAAATTCCTCATTGTAACCTTGCAATTTTTGAAAAGTCTCTTTGGTAAAAAATTGACATTGATCTCCTCCTCCTGCGAAAAATCCGTCATTTTTAGTGAAAGAACTATTTAGATTTAGTAATCGTGTTTCTTTATCAAATTTATAGGCAAAAAAACCTGCTTTAAATCCGTATTTAATTGCATTGGTAACTTCTTCATAAAAATTGTTAGGTAAGGCAACATCTGCATGTAAAAAAAGCAATATTTCGCCTGTTGCCTGTTTTGCGGCAAAATTCATCTGAGCTGATCTGCCTTTTTTTTGCGAGTTGATAAAATGAAGATTTGAAAAGTTTTTACATACATTTGGTGTTGCATCTGTTGTTTCTGGAGAATTAGAAACAATAATTTCTATAGAAAATTTGTTAGCTTGTTCGCATAAAAACGACAACCTTTTTGCAAGGTTTTCTTGCTCATTATAAACAGGAATAATTACAGAAATTCTCATGCCTAAACATACGAAATTTTACACAAAACAGTTTTTTTACAGTATTATTTTTTTGTCATCCTTTTTTTTGAATTCTCAAGAAAAAGTAAATTTTAATAAAATATCTAAAGATTTACTAACCAATATTAAGAAAACAAAATCAATAGAAAATGAACTAAAACTATTGTCGGAAAGTAGCTTATCTGATTTGACAACTCAACTCAAAACAGACAAAGAAAAAATTGCCTTTTGGGTGAATATTTACAACGCTTTTATTCAAATTTCGTTGTCTGAAAATCCAAAATTATACGAAGATAAAGGAACATATTTCAGTGAAAAACGCATAAAAATTGGGGGAGAAATACTCTCTTTTGATGATATTGAACATGGAATTTTGAGAAAATCTAAGATAAAAATTAGTTTGGGTTATTTGAGAAAATGGTTTCGCCCGAAATGGGAACGTAAATTGCGTGTTGATAAAGTTGATTGGCGCATTCATTTTGCACTGAATTGTGGTGCAAAAAGTTGTCCTCCTGTTGCTATTTATGATGTTGAAAACTTAGACAAGCAACTAGATTTTATGACAAAAGCCTATTTAAAAGAGCAAACTTCGTATGATGAAACATCAAAAACAGCATCAACTTCGGTTTTAATGTCTTGGTTTAGAGGTGATTTTGGCGGAAAAAATGGTGCAAAAAAAATTCTTTTTGAATATGGAATTACTACAGAAAAACCAAAAAATTTGGATTTTAAAACCTACGATTGGACACTTTTATTGGGAAATTTTAGAACAATTCCGAACTAATTTATTCCGAATTTTCATGCGCTTCAACGTCCGCAGTTAAATCCAATTCTCTTAATGTCGGATTTAAAATTGCAGTAGCACCCACTGTTAATAAGGTCATGGTTCCTCCAAAAACAACAGCTGCCACAGGACCAATGATTTTTGCTGCTAAACCACTTTCAAAAGCACCCAATTCATTAGAAGATCCTACAAACATTGAGTTTACGGATGAAACTCTTCCTCGCATTTCATCAGGCGTTTTTAATTGTAAAATTGTTTGACGAATTACCATTGATATTCCATCTGCTGCTCCACTGATAAACAACGCTAAAATACTCACCCAAAAAATAGAGGACAATCCAAAAGCAATAATACTCAATCCAAAAATAAATATAGAAACTAATAGTTTTTTTCCTGTATTTCTATTGATTGGAATGTATGTCGTAATAAACATGGTTACAATGCTTCCCATTGATATTGAGGCATTTAAAATTCCAAAACCTTCACTACCCACCTTTAAAATATCTTGTGCAAAAACAGATAAAATAGCAACTGTTCCTCCAAATAAAACCGCAATCATATCCAACGTTAAAGCACCTAAAATGGCTTTGTTTTGAAAAACAAAGGTGACTCCAGCTTTCAAACTTTCCATGATGGGTTCTCCAATTTTCGTATTTAAAATGGGTTTCTTTTTGATTTTAAAAGTGATGATTAACGATAAAATAACCAATATAAACACCAATAATAAGGTGTCTGCAACTCCAATCCAACTAATTAAAAAACCAGCAAATAAAGCACCTGTAACTGAGGCCGTTTTCCAAGTACTTGTGCTCCAAGTAGCAGCATTGTGATATATTTTTTTGGGTACAATTAATGCAACCAATGAAAATATGGTAGGACCAAAAAACGAGCGTAAAAAGCCACCAAAAAATACCAAACCATAAATTGCATATAAAATTTTATGAGTTGACCAACTTGCAATAACCTCTTTAGTGGTTAAAAAATACAATCCTAAACTAATCAAGGAAAAGGCAGCAATACAAACGGCTAACAAATTTCGTTTCTCTTTTTGATCAACAATATGTCCTGCAAAAAGCGCCATTGTAAAAGCCGGAATGATTTCCATCAATCCAATAATTCCTAATGATAACGGGTCTTTTGTGATGCTATAGACTTGCCATTCTATCACAATAAATTGCATAGACCAGCCAAAAACGAGTAAAAAACGCATCAATAAGAAAATATTAAATTCTTTTATTTTTAAGGCAGCATAAGGATTTGTTTTTGCCATAAATTAGCTCAATTTCATGTCCATTAAAATCGCAAAAGTTTGATTGATGTCTTTCTCTTTTACAACAATCGTCATTTCATTGGTGGTTGAAATAATTTCTTGTAATGGAATGTCTGCCCAGGCTAGTTGCTTTAAAATAAAGTAGTAAATACCCGATTGTTCTTGATTATCTTTGGGTAATTTAATAGTTATTGAAGCTAATTCTAACATGCTTTTTAGTAACGTTTCCTTCTCAAAAATTTCTTCTACAAAAGGACGTAAATTTTTACTAGTTACAATATTGGTTTCAAAAATTCCTTGAGAAACTGTTAAAAAATAATCCGCACTTTCTGACGATTTGCTTAAAATTCTTGAAATTTCTTTCAACAATGAAGTCGTATTTTTGAATGTAAAATCACACAAATCTGAACGCACAATAACATCGCCCAAATCCAATGCTAATTTTTTAATATTTTTTCTGATGCGCAATTCACTTGCAGGCGACAATCTGTTGATTGCCATCATTACAGCTCCAACTTTGATGTCCTTTTTTAATGCTTTTGAAACTTCTGGCAAAATTATTCTTGCTAAAGAAGAAACATTGATAAGCTTTTCATTGAGCGCTTCTTCTATGAAAGGTGTTTTTCTAACGGTACTTTCAACGACTTCTTGTATTGTTTTCATTGTTTAAGTTAAAAAATTTGATTGATTGTTCAAAATTAAACAATTAATCCAATTTATCTGTTAACTTTTTAAATTCTTTTTTAGGGTTTTTTTGCTCATATAAAATGGCAAAAACAGCATCAATAATGGGTGTTTTAGCCTTGTTTTCTTGTGAGATTTTATGAGCACTTTTGGCAGCATAATAGCCTTCAGCAATCATACTCATTTCTAACTGAGCAGATTTTACAGTGTAGCCTTTTCCAATCATGTTTCCAAAGTGGCGATTTCTGCTAAACGTTGAATATCCTGTCACTAATAAATCGCCTAAATAGGCAGAATTATTAATGTTTCGCTTCATTTTATGCACTTTTCTGATGAAACGTTTCATTTCGCGAATGGCATTGCTCATCAAAACTGCTTGAAAATTATCTCCATAACCCAAACCATGTGCAATTCCTGCTGCAACTGCATAAATATTTTTTAAAACAGCAGCATATTCAGTACCAATAATGTCATCAGAAGTTTTTGCATTGATATACCAACTTTCTAAATATGTTGCCATTTTTTTGGCTTTTTCTTCATCTTGACAAGCTATTGTTAAATAGGATAATCGCTCCATAGCCACTTCTTCTGCGTGGCAAGGTCCAGTAATAACACCAATATTTTCAATAGGAATATTATACTGTGTGTTAAAATGTTCGCCAACAATCAATCCTGTTTCTGGAACAATTCCTTTGATAGCAGAAAAAATGATTTTATTTTCTAAAGAAATGGAGAGTTTGTGTAATTCACTTTCTAAAAAAGCAGAAGGAATTGCAAAAATCAAGATGTCGTATTTTGATACAGTTTCATTAATATCGTCTGACAAATCCAAGCGATTTGCATCCAATTCAGCCGAACTTAAATATTTTGGATTGTGATTATTTTCTTTGATATGCTCAATAGATTGGCTATCACGCATATACCAACCAACGTTTTTTAAATTTTCGGATAACATTTTTACAATCGCTGTTGCCCAACTTCCACCTCCTAAAACGGCAATATTTTGCTGTTTGTCCATAAAAATAATTTTGAACGTCAAAAGTAAGAAAAGTATTAACTTTTCAAGAATACTTCCTTCATTTATTATATTTGTGAAAAATCAACCAATTCATGAAAGAACGTTTTACTTACTTATTTATATGTCTTTTTCTTTTACATATTTTTGAGTTTAATGCACAAGAAAAAATAAGTACAAAAGCTTCAAACGTTTCAATTTTAGAAAAAGAATTTGAAGTAACATCTTTGGAAGTTTCCTATAAAATTTGGGTGTATTTGCCACCTAACTATGAAAATTCGTCTAAAAAATTTCCTGTAATTTATATGCATGATGCTCAAAATTTGTTTGATAATGCAACATCTTATGCTGGTGAATGGAGTATTGATGAAACCTTAAATGATTTATTTAAAAAAACTAAAAAAGGCTTTATTGTTGTAGGAATAGAAAATTCAGGAGCTAAAAGAATAGATGAATACACACCTTTCAAAAATGAAAAATATGGAGGAGGAAAAGGAAGTCTTTACATTGATTTTTTAGTAAATGAGTTAAAACCTTTTATTGATAAAACTTATCGCACAAAATCAGATGCTAAAAATACGGGGTTGATTGGCAGTTCTTTAGGCGGTTTGATTTCGTTTTATGGAGGTTTGAAACATCCTAACGTTTTTGGGAAAATTGGGGCACTTTCAACCTCTTTTTGGTTTTCTGATGAAATTTATGAGTTTGCTAAAGAAAATGGAAATCAAAAAAACCTAAAAATCTACTTTTTAGTTGGTGATAAAGAAGGTGAAGGAATGGTTTCTGATACTGAAAAAATGGAAAAATTATTACTAAAATCAGGATTTCCATCAAAAAATATAAAAACAAAAATTGTTCCTGAAGGCAAACACAATGAAGCTTTTTGGAAATCAGAATTTTTAGAAACA
>JANQTK010000367.1:0-2515 GCA_030731695.1 Polaribacter sp. | reverse complement strand
GCAAAACACGAACGAATTTCTTGGCAAGAAGTGAAAATATTAGACGAAACTCAACGTGGGTCTGGCGGATTTGGCAGTACAGGCCTGTAAAAAGATAATTTTTTAAGTTTTTAAAAAAAAATCTGTGATAATAAACTACCCCAAAAAAATTTTGGGGCAGTTTAAAAGTTAATTTTTATTTTATTGATTTGCAATTGTCTCTTTTATTTTTGCTTCTATTTCATCCATCAACTCAGGATTGTCTTTAATTACTCCCTTTACAGCATCTCTACCTTGACCTAATTTGGTATCTCCATAACTAAACCAAGAACCACTTTTTTTCACAATTCCAAGTTCAACACCAATATCTAATACTTCACCAACTTTTGATATTCCTTCTCCATACATGATATCAAACTCTGCTTGTTGAAAAGGTGGTGCAACTTTATTTTTTACGACTTTTACTTTAGTACTGTTTCCAATCACTTTTTCACCATCTTTAATTTGCGTTTTTCTTCTGATATCTAATCTTACTGACGCATAAAATTTCAATGCATTTCCTCCTGTAGTCGTCTCAGGATTTCCAAACATTACCCCAATTTTATCTCTCAACTGATTGATAAAAATTACGGTACATTTTGTTTTAGAAATAGTTCCTGTTAATTTTCTTAGAGCTTGACTCATTAAACGTGCATGTAACCCCATTTTAGAATCACCCATTTCTCCTTCAATTTCGGATTTTGGAGTCAATGCAGCAACAGAATCCACAACTACAATATCAATAGCTCCTGAACGAATTAAATTTTCCGTAATTTCTAAAGCTTGTTCACCATGATCAGGTTGAGAAATAATTAAATTATCGATATCAACACCTAAATTTTGTGCATAAAAACGGTCAAAAGCGTGTTCTGCATCAATAAATGCTGCAATTCCACCTGCTTTTTGAGCCTCTGCAATGGCGTGTAAAGATAATGTTGTTTTTCCTGAAGATTCTGGTCCGTAAATTTCAATAACTCTTCCTCTTGGATATCCTCCAACACCTAATGCTAAATCTAATCCTAATGATCCTGAAGAAATGGCTTCAATATCATCTACAGCAACATCTCCCATTTTCATTACAGCTCCTTTTCCATAAGTCTTATCTAGCTTATCTAGTGTAAGTTGTAAGGCTTTTAATTTCGCTAATTTTTCTTTATCTTCTGACATATTTACTAGTTTTCTAAATTTTTTTAAAGCAAGCAAGTTACAAAAAAGTCTTCTTAATAATTTAGAAAATAGCTCACAATTTCGTAATATTGTTAATTGTCTAAATTCATTGATTATGGTACATTTAAAAAACAATAAAAGTAAAGTAACTATAAGTGAAGGAGAGTTGGTAAGTTATATTGTTGAAGGAAAAGAGTACATTCATCAAAAAGGGAATAAAGGTTGGCGAAAATCGGATGATGAGATGTTTCCTGTAATTGGTCCTACAATAAAAAATGATTTTATTGTTCACACAAAACATGGTGATGCTGTTCAAGATCAACATGGATTGCTCAGAGAATTGTCTTATACTTTGATTTCAGAAAATGAAAATCAAGTAAAATTTCAGAAAAATTATATCAAAAATACGTGGGTAAAAAACAGCAAATTTCCTTCAAAATCTTCTGAAGAATTTTTGTTTTGGCCTTTTGATTTTGTTTTTGAAAAGAAATTTACACTTCTAAATGATAGTTTACTTATTGACTTTATGATTCAATCTGAAGAAGGAATGCCTTTTATGTTAGGGTATCATCCTGCTTTTTTATTGTCAGATACTGGCGAAGAAATCATCATTTCTAATCAACAGAAAATTACTTTAAAAGAGGTGTTGAATGCTGGTTCTGACGCATTTCCTTTGTTAGAATCTGAGGAAGTTGTATTGATTAATTACGATAAAAAAAACCTCCAAATCAACACAAAAGGGTTTCATAATTTTATGCTTTGGACAGAGGTAAATAATATGATTTGTATTGAACCAATTACACAATATACTTCGTTTACAGATCAACAATTTTCGGAAGAAAATATGCAACTTTCTAAGGGTAAAAATTATTTTTCTGTTGAAATAAAAGTGATTTAATTTGATAGAAAAGCATCGTCATTTTATAATTCACAAACCTTGGGGAATGATTTCTCAGTTTGTAAATCCAAATAAAAGAAAGAAAAATTTATTAGGTGAATTGTATGATTTTCCTGATAAAACCATGGCAATTGGGCGTTTGGATGTAGCAAGTGAAGGCTTGCTTTTGTTAACTACAGATGGCAAGGTTTCTGAAGAAATTAGAAGCAATAAAGTTGAAAAAGAATATTACGTTCAAGTTGACGGAATTATTACAGAGGATGCTATAAATCAATTAAAAATTGGTGTAGAAATTGGTTTTGAAGGAAAAAAATATCTTACAAAACCAGGAAAAGCTTTTTTAATTGACGATCCTAAATTTCCATTACGAAGTCAAAAAATTAGAGACGAAAGACATGGTCCTACAAGTTGGATTTCTATAATTATTACTGA
>JANQTK010000366.1 GCA_030731695.1 Polaribacter sp. | reverse complement strand
AATAAACCAATAATGAATAATTTTTTCATAATTTTAAGAACTAAGAACTAAGAACCAATAACCAAAAGCTCTAATTCCCACCCCAAGAATCACGCAATCCAACAGTTTTGTTGAATACTAATTTACTTGCAGTCGTGTCATTATCTACACAAAAATAGCCCAAACGTTGAAACTGAAAACGCTCGCCAATTTTCGCAGTTTGCAAACTTGGCTCTACAAAAGCATCAATAATTTCTAAAGAATTCGGATTTAAAAATTCCATAAAATCCTTGTCTTTATGCGCATCAGGAGCTTCATCTAAAAACAATCGGTCATATGCTCTTACTTCTGCTTTTACAGCGTGTTTTACAGAAACCCAGTGCAATGTTCCTTTTACTTTTCGCAAACTTTCTTCAGTGCCACTGCCTGATTTACTGAGTGCGTCATAGGTACATTGAATCTCAATTACATTTCCGTTTTCGTCTTTTGTGCAACTCTCAGCTTTGATGATGTAAGCATTTTTTAAACGAACTTCACCTCCTAATTTTAGTCTGAAAAACTTCTTATTAGCTTCTTCTTGAAAATCTTCTTTTTCAATAAAAATTTCTCTTGAAAAAGGCAGCTCTCTGAAACCAGCAGTTTCGTCTTCTTGGTTATTTTCAGCTTGTAAAATTTCTTCTTTTCCTTCAGGATAATTGGTGATGACCACTTTTACTGGGTCTAAAACAGCCATGACTCTATTGGCAGTTTTATTTAAATCCTCCCGAATTTTAAACTCCAAAAGCGCTACATCAATCACATTTTCACGTTTTGAAACACCCACAGTATCTATAAAACTTCTGATTGATGCAGGTGTATAACCACGTCTGCGCAAACCAGAAATCGTTGGCATTCTTGGATCATCCCATCCTGAAACAATTTTTTCTTCCACCAACTTTAGCAACTTACGTTTGCTCATAATGGTGTAACTCAAATTCAATCTTGAGAATTCACGTTGTTTAGGTACTAAAGGATATTTATCTGCACTAAAAGCAAACACATTGTCTTTAAACCAATCATACAATTCTCTATGAGGTTTAAATTCTAGAGAACATAAAGAATGAGAAATTTGCTCAATATAATCGCTTTCACCATGCGTCCAATCATACATTGGATAAATGCACCATTCTGTGCCTGTTCTATGATGGGATTTATATAAAATTCGATACATTAAAGGATCGCGCATCAACATATTTGGTGAACTCATATCGATTTTTGCACGCAAAACATGTTCGCCTTCTTTAAACTTTCCATCTTTCATATCTTGAAATAAGGCCAAGTTTTCTTCCACTGAACGATTTCTATAAGGACTATTTGTTCCAGCTTCTGTTGGAGTTCCTTTTTGGATTCGCATTTCCTCTGAAGTTTGAGAATCCACATAAGCTTTTCCTTCTTTTATCAATAAAACAGCCCAATCATACAATTCTTGAAAATAATCTGAAGAATACAATTCGTTTGCCCAAGAATAGCCCAACCAAGTAATATCATTTTTGATCGCATCAACATATTCTTGCTCTTCTTTTGCTGGATTTGTATCGTCAAAACGCAAGTTTACAGGCGCATTGTATTTGATACCCAAGCCAAAACTAATTCCTATGGCTTTGGTATGACCAATGTGCAAATAACCATTTGGTTCTGGTGGAAAACGAAAACGTAAGTTTTCTTTAGGCATTCCGTTTGCTAAATCTTCTTCAATGATTTGCTCTAAAAAATTGAGCGATTTTTTCTCTTCAGACATTATTTGTATGCAAAAATTAAGGTGCAAAATTACATAAAATACTTGATTGGCATTGAC
>JANQTK010000365.1:5716-9178 GCA_030731695.1 Polaribacter sp. | reverse complement strand
TGATGGCTGCATAAATTTCAGGTTCATTTTCTTGAGATAAATTAATCACTTTTGCGTAACATCCACCTTCAAAATTGAAAATTGTATTTTCTGCAGTCCAGCCATGTTCATCATCACCAATCAAACTTCGGTTTGGATCTGTTGATAACGTAGTTTTCCCTGTACCTGACAATCCAAAAAAGATGGCAGTATCTCCGTCTTTTCCAACATTGGCAGAACAATGCATTGGCAACGTATTTTTATAAACTGGAAGTATAAAATTTAAAGCTGAAAAAATTCCTTTTTTAATTTCTCCTGTATAACCTGTTCCTCCAATCAATGCAATTTTTCGTGAAAAATTTAATATTGCAAAATTGTGTTGTCTTGTTCCATCTTTTGTTGCATCAGCCAAAAATCCTGGAGCATTGATTACCGTCCATTCAGCAGAAAAATTTTCTAATTCATTTTCGGTAGGACGCAAAAACATGTTATAAGCAAACATGTTACTCCATGGAAATTCGTTCACAACACGAATGGATAATTTGTAATTTTCATCAGCACAAGCAAAGCAATCCCTTACAAAAAGTTCTTTTTCTGATAGATAATCAACAACTTTGTCATACAGTTTGTCAAAATTTTCTGAAGAAAATGGGATATTGATATTACTCCACCAAACTTCATTTTCAGTAACTTCATCTTTTACGATAAAACGATCTAAAGGAGAACGTCCTGTAAATTCGCCAGTATTTACTGTAATTGCACCTAAAGAGGTTTCAACTCCTTGTCTTTTTTGTATTGTTTCTTTATGTAACTCATTGGAAGTTAACTGATAACGAATAGTTGCATTTTTGATTCCTAGATGATTTAACGAAATCGATTTCGTATTTGTATCTACCATATCAATATTTTTTAGTTTTATAATGTGCAAAATTATGCAAAAAAGTGCAAAAGGAACTATTTTAGGATAAAAATTATTAATTTACTATGACTTATTCATTTTCTTTAGGAATTGTATAATCATTGATACCCAACCTGCAATCAAAAAAAGACCTCCTAAAGGTGTAATAAACCAAATTGATTTTGCTTGAACTGAAGTCAATTGAATCAGATAAATGGAGCCCGAAAAAAGGAATATTCCCAGGTAAAAAAAAGAATTGATACGTAGTTTTTGTTTTGCTGAAATTCCGTCAAAAATGGCTACAAATAGTAAAACAATTGCATGATACATTTGATAACGAACTGCTGTTTCAAAACTCTGTAATTGATCAAAAGTTAGTGTCTCTTTCAGTGCATGAGAACCAAAAGCACCAAATATGATGGCAGTAACTCCAAAAAAACAAGCAATAACCAAATTTTTAAACATTTTAAAAGCTTTTTGTTAAATTTTAAACAATAATAGTATCTTCGTAGAGTTACAAAAATACAGCTTTCTTTATGAAAAATATTCTAATTATTGGTGCAGGAAAATCGAGTTCTTCTTTAATAACATATCTTTTAGAAAATTCAATTATAGAAGATTTATTCATAACGATTGGTGATATTTCCATTGAAAATTCCTCAAAAATCATCAATAATCATTCAAGAGGAAAAGAGATTTTACTGGATATTTTTGATGAAAATAGTCGTAAAAAGGAAATTGAAAAAGCTGATTTGGTAATTTCTATGCTTCCTGCTTCATTGCATATCGAAGTTGCAAAAGACTGTATTAAATTTAAAAAACATTTAGTAACAGCATCCTATATTTCCGAAGAAATGAAGACCTTGAATGAGGATGCTATAAAAAATGGACTCATTTTTATGAATGAAATTGGTTTGGATCCAGGAATTGATCATATGAGCGCGATGAAAGTAATAGATACAATCAAAAATAAAGGCGGAAAAATGTTACTTTTCGAATCGTTTTGTGGTGGTTTGATTGCACCAGAAAGTGATTCAAATTTATGGAATTATAAATTTACTTGGAATCCTAGAAACGTGGTTTTAGCTGGTCAAGGTGGAGCAGCCATGTTTATACAAGAAGGTACTTACAAATACATTCCTTACCATAAATTATTTCGAAGAACAGAATTTTTATCCATCAATGAGTATGGAAAATTTGAAGCATATGCCAATAGAGATTCACTAAAATATAGGAGTGTTTACGGTTTAGACAATATTCCAACGATGTATAGAGGTACTATTAGAAGAGTTGGTTTTTCGAGAGCTTGGAATATATTTGTACAACTTGGTATGACAGATGATTCATATAAGATCGAAAATTCGGAACATATGAGTTACCGAGATTTTGTCAATTTATTTTTAGCCTATTCCCCTTCTGATTCTGTAGAATTAAAATTGCGTTCGTATTTAAAAATTGATCAAGATGATTTGATTTGGGAAAAATTGGTCGAATTGGGTATTTTCGATGCTACTAAAAAAATTGGATTAAAAAATGCAACTCCGGCTCAAATGTTGCAAAAAATCTTAGAAAATTCTTGGACTTTACAGGAAAATGACAAAGACATGATTGTAATGCAGCATCTTTTTGGCTATGAAATTGACCAGAAAAAATATCAAATTGAAAGTAGTTTGGTTGTTTTAGGCGAAAATCAAACGTTTACAGCGATGGCAAAAACGGTAGGTTTACCTGTCGCAATTGCTGCAATCAAAATTCTAAAAAAAGAAATTACAACTCCTGGAGTTCAAATACCCATTTCAAAAGAAGTGTATGAGCCTATTTTAAGTGAGTTAGAAAAATGTGGTATCAAATTTATAGAACGAAATGTACCTTATTTAGGATACAATCCTGAAAATGTGATTGGATAACTACATTTTTAAATAAAACTCTTTCGTCAAATTGATATATTCATCTGTGTATTTATGACGGTCTGTTTCTATAGTTAAATTAGATTCTTTAACAACCATTTTTTGAAAAGAAAAAGACAACAAACTTCTTTTCAATTCGGATGTTGGATTGCCTTGAACTCTGCAAACTTCATTTAAATACAAACCGTTTTTATTGGCAATATCAATAAAATTTTCTTCCTCTTTAAAAGGAATAATTACAGAAAAAATGCCTTCTGACGCTAAAATTTTTGAAACACCATTTAACAATTCTTCAAAAGATAATGCACTTGTAAATCTGGCTTTATTCCTACTAACATTTTCGGTTTCATAATCGTCATTATAAAAAGGAGGATTTGATACAATCAAATCATACTTTTCCTCTTCTGAAGCCATTTCATCTGAAAATTCTTGAAATGAACAATGGTAACAATACAAACGATCTGCCCAATCTGACTGCTCAAAATTTTCTACAGTTTGTTCGTATGCATTTTCCTCAATTTCAACAGCATCAATAGTTTGCGCATCAGAACGTTGTGCTAACATCAACGAAATTATTCCAGTTCCTGAGCCAATATCTAAAATTTTATCAGGAAAGTTATTTAACGAACACCAAGCACCTAGTAATACAGCATCAGTGCCAACTTTCATCGAAGTTTT
>JANQTK010000365.1:0-5616 GCA_030731695.1 Polaribacter sp. | reverse complement strand
GCAGAGAGGAAGGGATTCGAACCCTCGATACCGTTTCCAGTATACTACCTTTCCAGGGTAGCCAGATAAACCGCTCTTGCACCTCTCTTTTTAGAATAGTAAATTTAAAACTATAAATACAATTCTATTAAACCCTCAGGAGTTTCTACTTGAATTGTTTTATTTACTCTATCAACTTTTTTGATAAACTCATCAACCATTGGAATAAATATTTCTTTTCCATCTCTATCAATTTCAAAAAGTGGTTGCGCAGCTTTGTCATTTATATGGACAATAGTACCTACTTCTCCAAAAGAGATATCTACAACCGTAAAACCAATAACTTCATGAAAGTAAAACTGATCTCCAGTTAATTTTGGCAACATTGTCAAAGGCAAATAAACGTCCGATTTTAAAATTGCATCTGCATCAGCTTCCGAATTTACATCTTCAAAACGAACACGTAGTTGATTTCCTTTGTTGAGTGAACTTTTTTCAATAAAAAATGGAACCAGATTATTGCCAAAATCGACATAAACTGATTCCATTTCTTGATACAACTCAGGTTCGTCAGTATCTAATTTGATAACAACTTCACCCTTAAAACTGTGTTTTCTGACGATTTTGCCTAAATAAAAACAATCTTCTTTACGCATTATCGATGTAAACGTTTTATTCTGCTGTAGTTTCTTCAGTAGATTCTTCAGTAGCTGCCTCAACTTCAGCAACTTCTTCTACTTTATTTGCTGCTGCAATTCTAGCTTCATTTACTGCTTTTTCAGCAGCGAAAGCTTTTGCTTTTGCGTCAGCTTGTGCTTTTGTCAATCCTTCTGATTTTGAAGTTACTTTAGCACCTTTTTCTTCTAACCAAGCATTGAATTTTTCAGCAGCTTGCTCTTCAGTTAAAGCACCTTTACGAACTCCACCTGCTAAATGATTTTTCAATAATGCTCCTTTATACGACAAAATTGCTTTAGCAGTATCAGTAGGTTGTGCACCATTTTGTAACCATTTTACAGCACCATCAACATCTAAATCAATAGTTGCAGGATTTGTGTTTGGATTGTACGTTCCTAGTTTTTCTAAGTAACGACCATCTCTTGTTGAACGTGCGTCAGCAGCAACAATCCAAAAGAAAGGTTTGTTCTTTTTTCCGTGTCTTTGTAATCTAATTTTTACAGACATAATGTATTCATTTTGTAAGGTTCTCGACCTCGGTTAATACTAATTTTTACCAACTCGTGATAAGTGGGCGCAAATATACAACTATTTTTAATTCTATCAACTTAAAATCAAGGTTTTAAAATTCAATTCTGAAATGACAATTTTGTTGATAAATCTATCGTAAAATACTCCCTTTTTTCTACTGTGATTTTGTATTTTTAAAATCCCAAAATCATCAAAAAATCACGCTAATATGTATTTAATTTTTGACACTGAAACCACAGGATTGCCTAAGAGTTGGAACGCTCCAATTACGGATACTGACAATTGGCCAAGGTGTATACAAATTGCGTGGCAATTGCATGATGCTATGGGGAACCTCATAGAACATCGTGATTTTTTGATAAAACCTGACGGATTTAACATTCCTTTTGATGCGGAACGAATTCACGGAATTTCAACAGAATTAGCTCAAGAACAAGGAATTTCTTTGCAAGAAGCCTTAGCGTTATTTAACGAAGCGTTGCAAAAAACAACCTTTATTGTTGGACAAAATGTTGGTTTCGACATCAATATTATGGGATGTGAATTTCATAGATTAAGTGTTGCAAACAAGTTAACTTCTCTCCCACTTTTAGATACGTGTACCGAAAAAACAGCCTCGCTTTGTCAACTTCCTGGAGGTAGATATGGTAAATTTAAATTACCAACGCTAACAGAATTACACAAACATTTATTTGGTGTTGATTTTGAAGAAGCGCACAATGCAACTGCCGATGTTGAAGCAACAACTCGTTGTTTTTTCGAGTTGATTCGTATTGGTAAATTCACAAAAAGCGAATTGAAAGTTGAGGAAAATTACTTCCAACAATTTAAAGAAAAAAATCCAACAAGCATTCAAGTAATTGGTTTACAGCACGTCAATTTAAAAAAGGAGAGTGATAAAATCCGTAAAAAACTTGACAAGCTTAAAGATGATGTTACATCAAAAACTACTTCCGAAGGCTTATCTGAACTTAAAGAATTTGATTTCAGTCACTTGCACAACCACACGCAATTTTCGGTTTTGCAATCCACTATTCAAATTGATGCTTTGGTAAAAGCTGCTGCAGCTGATAAAATGCCTGCAGTTGCCATGACGGATACTGGAAATATGATGGCAGCTTTCCATTTTGTAAGTACGGTTTTAAATCACAATAAAGTTTCCGAAAATCAAATAAAACCCATTGTAGGCTGCGAATTTAATATTTGTGAAGATCATAAAAACAAATCCATCAAAGACAATGGTTTTCAAGTTGTTTTGCTTGCAAAAAATAAAAATGGCTACCACAATTTGGCAAAAATGTCATCCATCGCGTTTATTGATGGATTTTATTACGTACCAAGAATAGACAAAGAAATCGTCAAAAAATACAAGGAAGATATCATTGTATTGTCTGGAAATTTATATGGAGAAATTCCGAGTAAAATTTTAAATCTGGGCGAATCACAAGCTGAAGAAGCCTTACTTTGGTGGAAACAAGAGTTTCAAGATGATTTTTATTTGGAGTTGATGCGCCACAATCAACAAGACGAAAATATTGTAAACGAAACCTTGTTGAAATTTTCTAAAAAACACGACATCAAAATTGTTGCAACAAACAACACTTTTTATTTAGATAAAAAAGATGCGAATGCTCACGATATTTTATTGTGCGTAAAAGATGGAGAAAAACAAGCCACTCCAATTGGAAAAGGTCGTGGTTATAGATATGGATTACCCAATCAAGAGTATTATTTCAAATCAACTCAAGAAATGAAAAAACTTTTTGCTGACATTCCAGAAGCAATTAGTAACGTACAAGAAGTTGTTGATAAAATTGAAATTTTTTCACTGGCAAGAGAGGTTTTGTTACCTGCTTTTGATATCCCTACAGCATTTCACTCTCAAGAAGATTTGATTGATGGAGGAAAAAGAGGTGAAAATAATTATTTGAGACATTTAACCTATCAAGGTGCCCAAAAAAGGTATGGCGAATTGACTGATTCCTTAAAAGAACGCCTTGATTTTGAACTAGAAGTTATTCAAAAAACAGGATATCCTGGTTATTTTTTAATTGTTGAAGATTTCATCAGAGAAGCCCGAAATATGGGTGTTGCAGTTGGTCCAGGACGTGGTTCTGCAGCAGGTTCAGTAGTTGCTTATTGTTTGTGGATTACCAATATTGATCCTATAAAATACGATTTACTTTTTGAGCGTTTCTTAAATCCTGAGCGTGTTTCCATGCCCGATATTGACATCGATTTTGATGATGAAGGACGAAGTAAAGTCATGGATTACGTGATTCAAAAATATGGTTCTAATCAAGTTGCTCAGATTATTACCTATGGAACTATGGCTGCAAAATCGTCTATCAGAGATACTGCAAGAGTGTTAGATTTGCCATTATTTGAAGCAGATAGAATTGCGAAATTGATTCCAAATATCATCAAACTTAAAAATATTTTTAGTGATGATGAGCGAAATAAATCAAAAATTGATGGACTTCGTGCGGAAGACAAACTCTTGATTGAGGAATTAAGACAACTTTCTCTTGGTGCAAATTTAGCTTCGGAAACTGTAAACAAAGCGACTATTTTAGAGGGTTCTGTAAGAAATACTGGAACGCATGCTTGTGGAGTGATCATCACTCCTGGTGATATTACGAATTATGTTCCTGTGGCTTTAGCGAAAGATTCTGACATGTATGTAACACAATTTGACAATGCTGTTGTAGAATCTGCAGGATTGTTAAAAATGGATTTTTTAGGATTAAAAACGCTGACATTAATCAAGGATACTGTTAAAATTGTAAAAGCAAGACATGATGTAGATTTAGATCCAGATTCTTTTCCTTTAGATGATGAAAAAACCTACGAATTATTCCAAAAAGGTGAAACTATAGGGATTTTTCAGTACGAATCTCCAGGAATGCAAAAACACATGCGCTCTTTAAAACCAACTGTTTTCGGTGATTTAATTGCCATGAATGCCTTGTACAGACCTGGACCAATGGAATACATTCCGAGTTTTATCAACAGAAAACATGGTACTGAAGAAATTGAATATGATTTGCCTGATATGGAAGAATATTTGGCTGAAACGTATGGAATTACAGTGTATCAAGAGCAAGTGATGTTGCTTTCGCAGAAATTGGCAAATTTCTCTAAAGGTGAAGCTGACGTTTTGCGAAAAGCAATGGGTAAAAAACAAGCGGCTGTTTTGGATAAAATGAAACCAAAATTTATTGAACAAGCAGCTTCAAATGGTCATGATGCGCAAAAATTAGAGAAAATTTGGAAAGATTGGGAAGCTTTTGCAAGTTATGCTTTCAACAAAAGTCACTCTACGTGTTATGCTTTTATTGCTTATCAAACTGCCTATTTAAAAGCGCATTATCCCGCTGAATATATGGCTTCTGTGTTGTCAAATAATATGAATGACATCAAACAAGTCTCCTTTTTTATGGAAGAATGTAAACGAATGGGATTGCAAGTTTTAGGACCTGATATCAACGAATCGTACTTAAAATTTTCTGTAAATAAACAAGGAGCTGTGCGTTTTGGAATGGCAGCCATCAAAGGTGTTGGAGCACATGCTGTAAAATCGATTATTGATGAACGCAAAGAAAATGGTTCGTATGCATCTATTTTTGATTTGGCAAAACGTGCAGATTTGCGTGTTGCCAACAAAAAAGCTTTTGATAGTTTGGTAAAAGCTGGTGCTTTTGATTCGTTTTCGGAAACACACAGAGCGCAATATTTTGCCTTGGATGAAAAAGGAGTTACCTTTTTAGAACGTGCCATGAAATATGGAAGTAAGTATCAAGAGAATAAAAATTCAACACAGGTTTCATTATTTGGAGAAGCCTCAACCATTCAATTTCCAGAACCTGAAATTCCGAATTGCGAAACTTGGGGAACCATGGAGTTATTGAGTCAAGAAAAAGAAGTCATTGGTATGTATATTTCTGCACATCCTTTGGATGATTTTAGAAATGAAATGGCTTTTTGCAATACGAATTTGTCGATTTTCAAGGAAGATGTAAAGGAATTTGCAGGAAAAAACATTTCATTTGCAGGAATCATAACTGATGTGCAACACAGAGTTTCTAAAACTGGAAATCCTTGGGCATCCTTTGTATTGGAGGATTATAATGACAATTATGAATTCCGAATTTTTAAAGAAGATTATCTAAAATTCAAACATTTTTTGTCTTTGAATAATTTTGTCTATGTCAAAGCAACTTTTAAGAAGAATTTTTACAATGATGAGGTAAGTATATCTTTCAATGATTTTAAATTGTTGACCGAAGTTTTAGACACCTATTGTGAAAAAATCACCATCAATATTCCCATTGAAAATTTGAAAGAGGATACGATTTTAAATTTGGAAAGTATCTTAAAAAATAATCCTGGAAAAAAATCTTTAAAGTTTACCATTTGGGATGAAAT
>JANQTK010000364.1:25373-30304 GCA_030731695.1 Polaribacter sp. | reverse complement strand
TGTAAGAAAACTCAATTGGTTTTCTCCAAATAGCTTGGTATTTTTCTAAATCTTCATGCGTGATAATCCCACCCAATTCTGTTACATAATTCACTAACAAATCAGCTGTTTTTCCTTTGTAGAATCCGTCTCTTCCAAAATCGCGAATTCGTTCTAAAGTTTTTGCTAATGCTTCTTGTTTTAAGATATCACCTTCTTTCCATTCTTTTTGAAAAGCTGTTTTATAAGAATTTGCTTTTTCAAATGCTTTCGATGAAGAGTTTAGAGAATTAGCCTGTTTTTTAGTAACGCTAAATCCATTTCTTGCCAAATCAATAGCAGGTTGAATAAGTTCTTTAAAGGGTAATGTTCCGAATTTTTTATACACTTCAAAAACACCAGCAACACTTCCAGGAATACCAACTGCAAGCGCACCAAATTCACTTTTAGCTGGAATCACATTTCCTAAGCTGTCTAAATACATGTTTTTTGAGGCTGCAATTGGTGCTTTTTCTCTAAAATCAAGCGCTCCTTTTGTGCCATCATTATTTCTGTAGACCATAAATCCACCACCACCAATATTTCCTGCAATAGGATACACAACCGCCAAAGCAAATTGCGTTGCAATCATAGCATCATAGGCATTTCCTCCTTTTTTTAGAATATCAATACCGATTTGGGAAGCTTCTTTTCTAGCAGAAACAACCATTGCTTTCTCTGAGATTACACCAATTTTTTTTGATGACTCTTCGCAATTAAAAAGCACCAAAGAAAGGATTCCTAGTAAAAAATATTTTTTCATGTAATTAGCGTAAATTTTTGATTTTTTGAGAGGTGAAATCTTCTAAATCTTTAAAGAAAATGGTGAAATCTTTTTCAAATTTTTGATGATGAATTTTTAAATCTTCAATAGCTAAATCCATTTTCGATTTTCCTTTGGTTCTGTGATTCATGCCAATTAGAACCATTTCAATGCCATTTTCGAATTGATAATTGTATAAAATATTATGTTCAACCATGTATTTTATGAAATTTATAGATTTTATAGGTAAGATTTCACTGTTTTTTTGAAGAATTTCATACACACTGGTTGCGAAAGTTTGTAAGGGAATTGTTGAATATTTAATCCAATTTTTAGCTAAAAAATGATCGTAAAAAATATCAATAATTACACCATCATAATGCCTGTAACGTTCATGCAATCTGCGTTTGCTTTTTCTTACAATTTCGTGAGCGTCCGTAAACGTATCAATTTCTCTATGAAGAAAAATTCCTTGTTGAATTTCTTGAGGATAATGCCCAAATTGATTTCCTGTAACATGATCCGCAATAAAATTACCAATCATAATATTTTTGTTATTACCAGATAAATACAAATGTGCCAAGAAATTCATTTGCTAAAAGTAACAAAAAAACCACAATGAAATCTGAGTGACATCAGAATCATTGTGGTTTGATATAAAAAGTAGTAATTTTTTAATTGTTTAGCATTACAGGCATTACCAGCATCGTAATTTGTTCTCCTTCTTCAGTTCCATCAATTGGTGTTAAAATTCCAGCTCTGTTTGGCAATGACATCTCTATCAAAACTTCATTTGAACTTAGATTGCTTAACATTTCACTTAAAAATCGAGAATTGAAGCCAATTTTCATGTCATCTCCTTGATAATCACAGCTTAAGCGCTCATCAGCTTTGTTAGAAAAATCAATATCTTCAGCAGAAATATTCAACTCTGTTCCAGCCATTTTCAATCGAATTTGGTGCGTAGTTTTGCTTGAGAAAATAGAAACACGTCTTACAGAATTTAAGAAAGAAGCTCTGTCAACAGTCAATTTATTTGGATTTTCTTTCGGAATTACAGCCTCATAATTTGGATATTTTCCATCAATTAAACGACAAACTAATACAACATTATCAAAAGTGAATTTTGCATTCGAGTCATTATATTCAATAGTTACTTCACTATCAGAACCACTTAAAATTCCTTTTAATAAATTCAAAGGTTTTTTGGGCATGATAAATTCAGCTGTTTTATCAGAAGTTACATCCGTTCTTGAATATTTTACCAATTTGTGTGCATCAGTAGCAACAAATGTCAAACTTTGTGAACTAAATTGAAAGAAAACGCCACTCATCACTGGACGTAAATCGTCATTACCAGCTGCAAAAATGGTTTTAGAAATTGCAGTTCCTAAAATATGTGCAGGAATAATTGTTTTGCTTGGTGAAGGTAAATTTACAGCTTTTGGAAATTCATCACCTGCAAAATATGCCATGTCATAATTTCCTTGATCTGAAATAATTTCAATTTTACTGCTACCATCCGTTTTAAAAGTCAATGGTTGATCAGGAAAAGTTTTTAAAGTATCTGTTAATAAACGAGCAGAAACTGCAATGGAACCTGAACTATCACTTTCTACTTCAACCACAGAACTCATAGTGGTTTCTAAATCTGATGCAGATATTTTTAGTTGATTTTCAGACAATTCGAATAAAAAATTATCTAAAATTGGTAGTGTATTATTGCTATTAATAACACCTCCTAAAACTTGTAATTGCTTTAATAATTGAGAACTAGATACTATAAATTTCATTAAATTTTCTTCTTAGTTTATTTTACAAATATATTCTAAATATGTCATTTTAAAAATTAATTTATCAACAGGTTACCCTATTTTGTTAACGATTTTAAGTTATTTTTATGTTAATGAAGCTTTACAAGAAGATAAAAAAGGTATTTTTGTTCGTTTTGAAAATAGTATTACATGAATAAAACTTATTTTTTATCAATATCTTTTCTGTTAATATCAGTATTGTCTTTCAGTCAAAAGCCTGCAAAACTCTCTTCAAATCAAATTTATGAGAAAATTCAAAAGCTTAACTTTTTAGGAACTGCTTTATACATTGCAGCACATCCAGATGATGAAAACACACGATTGATCTCGTATCTGGCAAATCATGTAAAAGCGAGAACTGGTTATTTATCATTGACAAGAGGTGATGGTGGTCAAAATTTGATTGGTCCCGAAATTGGAGAATTATTAGGAGTTATAAGAACCCAAGAACTTTTAGCGGCAAGAACTATTGATGGAGGAGAGCAATTTTTTACAAGAGCCAATGATTTTGGATATTCTAAACATCCTGATGAAACTCTTGCAATTTGGGAAAAAGACAAAGTGTTGAGTGATGTTGTTTGGGCAATTAGAACTTTTAAACCCGATGTTATTATCAATAGATTTAATCACAGAACACCTGGTTCAACACATGGTCATCACACAACTTCTGCCATGTTAAGTGTAGAAGCTTTTGATTTAGTTGGTGACGAAAATCAGTTTCAAGAGCAGTTAAAATATACTAGTGTTTGGCAACCAAAAAGATTGTTTTTTAATACTTCTTCATGGTTTTATAGAAATTCTGATGATTTTGAAAGCGCTACAAAAGATCTTTCGAAAGTGGATGTTGGAATATTTTATCCATTAAAAGGATTGTCTAATAATGAGATAGCTTCAATGGCAAGTAGCCAGCATTTGTGTCAAGGTTTTGGACGAGTTACCACAAGAGGTAGTGAAGGTGAATATTTAGAATTTTTAAAAGGCGATTCATTATCAGATAAAAATGATATTTTTTCAGGAATTGATACCACTTGGAAAAGGGTAGAAGGAGGCAATGAAATTGGCGATATTTTAGCTAAAATCGAACAAAATTTTGATTTTGTAACTCCGTCAAATCATCTGCCAAAATTGTTAGAAGCTTATCAAAAAGTTACCTTGTTAAAAGATGATTATTGGCGCGAAATCAAAGAAAAGCAATTATTGGAAATTATTGAAGCCTGTGCAGGATTGTATCTAGAAGTTTCTGCAGAATCATCAACTGTCATTCCTGATGAGAAAATTTCGGTAAATTTCGAGTTGATTAATAGAAGTCAAATTCCAATTCACTTAACTTCAATAAAGAGTTCTTTAGAAGAAAAAACTACCTTTAAAGGATTGGATTTGAAAAATAATCAAAAACTAAATTTCAAAGAAATAATTGCTATTCAAACTACAAATTTTACATCTCCTTATTGGTTAAAAAACGAAGCTACTTTAGGATTGTATAATGTTGATAACCAATTATTAATTGGAAATCCAGCAACTCCAAGAGAAGCGAAAATTGAATTTAATTTGGTTATTAATTTCACCCCAATAACCATTACAAAAAACATCATTCGAAGATATGCTGAGAGTGACAAAGGTGAAATTTATGAGCCTTTTGAAATTTTACCCAAAGTAACTACTAAACTTACTGAAAAAGTACTTGTTTTCTCTGATAGTATTCCTAAAAAAGTAGCTGTTGAAATTCGTGCAGGAACAAATTATATCAATGGAAATGTTGCCTTACAAGCACCTCAAAACTGGAAAATTGAACCAGAAAATCATCATTTTGATATTCAGCAAAAGAATGATAAACAAGTTGTTGAATTTTTAGTTTTTCCTCCCAAAAATCAGGAAGAAGGAATACTTAAAGTTATTGCAACAATCAATGAACAACAATTCGATAAAGAGCTAATAGAGATCAATTATAACCACATTCCAAAGCAATCTGTATTATTAAATTCTGATGCAAAAATTGTACGATTAAACATCGAAAAAACTGGAAATTATATTGGATATATTAAAGGTGCAGGCGATTTAATTCCTGAAAGTTTGCGTCAAATTGGGTATCAAGTTGAAGAAATTATACCCTCAGAAATTACTGAACTAAGTCTTCAAAAGTATGATGCTATTATACTGGGAATCAGAGCATATAATGTGGTTGATGAGCTGAAATTTAAACAAAAATATTTGCTAGAATATGTTGAAAATGGAGGAAATTTGATTGTGCAATACAATACTGATAGAGGTGTTGATGTTGCTGCGCCATTTGTATTGAAATTGTCTAATGACAGGGTTACAGATGAATCATCTGAGGT
>JANQTK010000364.1:0-25273 GCA_030731695.1 Polaribacter sp. | reverse complement strand
TAGAAGAACAAAATGAAGATAAAAACTAGTTTTGAATACTAAAAAAATGAATCAACCAAAAAATATAGGAAATAAAGAATATGCAATTGTACTTGTAGTCAATTTAATATATATTCTTATATGCTATTTTATGATGCAACTTTTTACAATCTAGCACATGGAAATCCAAAGTAAATTACACGCAATTGATTGGATTATTCTCTCAATAACACTGATTTTTATTGTTGTTTATGGTACGTATGTAACCAGAAAAAACACCAATGTTCAAGATTATATCAAAGGAGGAAATGATACAAAATGGTGGACAATTGGGCTTTCTGTAATGGCAACTCAAGCAAGTGCAATCACTTTTTTATCCACTCCAGGACAAGCTTTTCATAGTGGAATGGGTTTTGTGCAGTTTTATTTTGGATTGCCAATCGCCATGATCATCATTTGTGTTGTTTTTATTCCTATGTACCATAGGCTTAAAGTGTATACAGCATATGAGTTTTTGGAAGGTAGATTTGATGTAAAAACAAGAACGCTCACAGCCATTTTATTTTTGATTCAAAGAGGACTTTCAGCAGGAATTACCATTTTTGCTCCTGCTATAATTTTGAGTGCAGTGTTGGGTTGGGATTTACTTTCCCTTAATATCATCATTGGATTTTTAGTCATTATTTATACAGTTTCAGGAGGTACAAAAGCGGTAAATGTTACTCAAAAACAACAAATGATTATCATTTTCTTAGGGATGTTTATTGCTTTTTGGATGATTGTAAATCAACTTCCTCAAGATATTACTTTTACAAAAGCACTTGAAATTGCAGGAGCTTCTGGCAAAATGGAAATTCTTGATTTTTCGTTTGATTTGAATAATAGATACACAGTTTGGTCGGGTTTTATTGGCGGAACTTTTTTAATGCTTTCCTATTTTGGAACGGATCAAAGTCAAGTGCAGCGTTATTTATCAGGAAAATCTGTTAGAGAAAGTCAGTTAGGAATGGTTTTTAACGGATTGTTAAAAGTGCCCATGCAATTTTTTATTTTGTTAGTAGGAGTGATGGTTTTTGTATTTTATCAATTCAATGCGTCACCTTTAAACTTCAATCCAAAAGCAAATGCTGTTGTTCAAAATTCAAGTTATAATACTGATTATCAAAAATTAACAGCTGAACATATATACATTGAAAATACCAAAAAAGCATTATTAATTGACGGAATTCAGCAGCATGAAGTTGCTGAAATTCAATTGTTGAATGCTAAAGATGCTACTTTAAAAGAAGCCTCTAAAGAAATTATTGATAAAATCAATTTAGAAAATCCGCTTGAAAAAATAGAATCTAATGACAAGGATTATGTATTTATTCACTTCATTTTAAACAACTTACCAAAAGGTTTGATAGGTTTGTTATTGGCAGTGATTTTATCAGCAGCTATGTCTTCAACTGCTTCAGAGTTGAATGCTTTGGCAAGTACAACTGCCATGGATTTGTATAAAAGAAGTAATACAATCGAAAAAAGTGAAATGCATTATGTTAAAGCATCTAAATGGTTTACACTTTTGTGGGGAATTATTGCGATTTCAGTGGCGTGTGTGGCCAATTTGTTTGATAATTTAATTCAATTGGTCAATATTATTGGCTCTATTTTTTATGGAAATGTTTTGGGAATTTTCTTGCTCGCGTTTTTTATCAAATATGTAAAAGGAAATGCTGTTTTTATTGCGGCAATTATTACTCAAATATTGATAATTAGTGTTTGGTATTTGGATTGGTTACCTTATTTATGGCTCAATTTATTAGGATGCATTTTGGTGATGACGATAGCTGTTTTATTTCAATTTTTACAAAAAACAACTCAATATGTCAACAACTAAAAACATTAAATGGGGAATTTTAGGTTTGGGTAAAATTGCCCATAAATTTGCTTCGGATTTAAGAACAGTTTCTGGATGTGAATTGTATGCAGTTGCTTCTAGAAATCAAGAAAAAGCGGATGAATTTGCGCAAATTCACCAAGCAAAAATCGGCTATGATTCTTATGAAAAATTAGCAAAAGATCCTGAAATTGATGCTATTTATATTGCAACTCCTCATAGTTTTCACAAAGAATTTTCTATACTTTGTTTACAACACAAAAAAGCTGTTTTGTGTGAAAAAGCATTTGCGATGAATCTAGAAGAAGTTTCTGAAATGATCCAAACAGCAAAAGAAAATGATACTTTGTTGATGGAAGCACTTTGGACGCGTTTCTTGCCTCATTACCAATATGTGCTTGATGTGGTAAAAAATGAAAAATATGGAAAAATTCAAAAATTAGAGGCTGATTTCGGATTTTATGCGCCTTATGATTTGCAAAACAGGCTTTTTAGAAAAGAAGTTGGTGGAGGAAGTTTATTAGATATTGGTATTTATCCAATTTTTGCAGCACTTTCTACTTTAGGAATTCCTGAAAAAATAGATGCAAAAGCCACTTTTTTTGAAAACGGAGCTGATTCATCATGCGATATGGTTTTTCATTATAAAGATGCAAAAGCGTATTTGAAAAGCACATTGTTAGAAAATACGCCAATTACAGCAATTTTTCATTTTGAAAAGGCGACTCTAACTATTAACAGACCTTTTCATGGACCTAGTAATGTGACTATTTTACAAAATAATGTTGAAGAAACCATTAATTTTGACAACAATACACATGGCTATAATTTTGAAATTGCACATTTTAACCAATTATTAAACTCAAATAAAAAAGAAAGTGATTTGATGACTTTTGAGTTTTCTAAAAACTTGATGCAAACGTTAGATGCAGTCAGAAATATAATTGGATTAGATTATTAAAAGTTACAATAAAAAAGTCCCAATTTTTCAATTGGGACTTTTTTATTATTTGAAATGAAAATCAATTTATAGTGCTCCCCATTCTTTCAAAGAGTCTTTGTTCATTTTAACATAATCAGGATTGTTTCCTTCTTCTGCATATTTTAAAGAAGCTTTTGCAGCAGCAATTGCACCTTTTTTGTTTCCTGCTTTTGCATGAATCAATGATTGTTGACGTAAAAACCAATATCTTGGTTTGTCTTTGGTCATTTCAACAGCTTTATCAATCCATTCTTGAGCTTGTTTGATCTCTTTATTTGCTTGTAAATAATATACTGCAGAAGCATAAAAATCATCAGCTGAAGGTCCAGCCATCATTTTTTCAATTTGTGAACTCACCATCATATCTGTAGGAGTTTCAAATTTTATTCCTACGTATGCTTTTTCCCATAAAATTCCAATTACGGCTGAATCATTAGTTATATCATCAAAAGTCATGGTAAATGTTTCAATGTTCATAGGCATCTCTTGAACATTTACAGTAGTTTGCAATGCAACTTTTGATTCGTCCCAAGTTCTAGGTGCTCCCCAATTTGTAGCATCTGAATAGAAAATTACTTCCCAAGATTCTTTATTTGGTTTTGTAAAAATGGCATAAGTTCCTTTTTTCAAGCTTTTTCCATCAATAGTAACATCAGTAGAAAAAGTAATTTTTGTGTTGGAATTTGCACCTGTTCTCCAAACAGATCCAAAAGGAACTAAATCACCAAAAATAGCTCTACCATTCATGTTTGGTCTTGAATATTCTAAAGTAATGTTTGATAATCCAACAGCTTGTTCAATTTTTTGAGAAGTACTTGGTTGAGGTGTTTTAATTTGTGCGTTGATTGTGTAACTTACAAAAGCAACAAAAAGACTTAATAATATTTTTTTCATGGTTTTTAATATTAATTTTTATGATTTCAAAATTACAATTTCAAAAAGTAGGAATTGTTAACAAAAACTTAAAAGAAAGCACTGTATATTTGTAAAATAAGAAGTTTTCAAGATGCAAAAAATTAGTATTTTAGGTTGTGGTTGGTTAGGAAAACCATTGGCAATTTCGCTTATTTCTGAAGGATTTTTAGTGAAAGGCTCTACAACTTCTGATGAAAAATTGAAAGTATTATCATCTGACAATATCATCCCTTTTTTGATTGACATTTCTCAAGAAGAAATCAATAAAGATTTTTTAAATACAGAGGTGTTAATTATAGCAATTACTTCAAAGAGTGAGGATGATTTTAAAAGATTGATTTTAAACATTGAGCAGTCAAATATTAAAAAAGTGATATTTATAAGCTCAACTTCTGTGTATCCTGTTTTGAATAAAATGATGACAGAAGATGATGAAACAGACAAGCATCCTTTAATTACTATTGAAAATTTATTTAGAAAAAATACTCATTTCAAAACAACAATTATTCGTTTTTCAGGATTATTTGGAGGCGAAAGACATCCTGCAAATTGGTTTCAAAACGGACGAAAAATCCCGCAACCAAATGGTTTTGTAAATATGATTCATTTGAAAGATTGTATTGCAATCATTGAGGAAATTATACAACAAGATTGTTTTGGAGAAACGTTTAATGCGTGTTCAAATCATCATCCAACAAGAAAAGATTTTTATGAAAATGCTCGTAAAAGTAAAAATTTTGAGCCACCAATTTTTGAAGAAGATGAAGTATTGAGTTGGAAAATAATCTCTTCAGAAAAGTTGCAAAAAACATTGAATTACCAATTTTTGGTGGATGATTTACTTTGGAGTTCTGAGTTCAAGATGTAAGTTTTAGGGCATAATTTTAATCTATAAACTATACTTTCTCTTTCTTAGATAATTAAAAACAATTCCGAAAGTAAATAACAAAACCAAAGGTAAAATCACATTGAAAAATTGCCAAAAAGTTCGCTCTTTATAGGCTTTTTGCTGATCTAACTGAGCGATTTTTATGGTCTTATTTCTCAATTGCATCAAACCAACATCATCCAATAAATAATCAATAGAATTTAATAAGAAATCTTTATTGCCAAAAGTTTCATTAGTCCATTTATCTCTGGATAAATCATAAGGATTTCCTTTTAAAATTTGATTTTTTCCAACATCACCATCAGCAATGACAATCATTTTATTTTCATTGGAATTTCCTTTAAAAAGGCTTGTTTCAAAAGGTTTGATGCGGTTTTTGTAAGCAGAAGTAAATTCGCCTTCTAATAAAATGGCAAACAACTGATTTCCATCTTGATAATCTTCTTCTTTGGGTTCCTCAGCAATAGATTGTAACTCAATAATTGATGGAGTTCCTACTTTTTTTGTTAAAACTGAACTTTGCAACAAAACCGTTTTTTTAAGACTGTTTTGTAAGATATCTATTTGATTTGCAAACTGTAAACGAACAGGCAACATGTTTTTTGTGATGGCATGTGTTGGATTTCCATTCACAAGCGGATGAAAAAACCAATCAAAATTTTGAAATTGAGGTTGATTGCCAATATTACCAGTTGCCAAAGCAATTTTTGCAGCATATAAATCTTTTATCAAATAGGTATTTATTCTTATTCCGTATGAAAATAATAAATCAGTCAAATTCAAATCTAAAGGATATGCCAACATTTTTCCACCATTACTCAAACTATCTTGTTCAGCTTGCACATTGTCTATCATCCACAAGGTTTTTCCACCATTTGTGATAAATTGGTCTAAAGTAAACTTCTCTTTTTCAGTAAATTGTTCTGTTGGTTTTGCGATTATTGCCAAATCAAAAGTAGATAAATCTTCCAAAGTTTGTGCAGGGTTTGAGGCGACAGAATCCAACGTAAATTTGGCTAATTTGTATTTTTTCGCAACTTCACTCAAATAGCTGTATTGAAAAATATCTTGCAATTCACCATTTCCAGCTATGATGGCAACGTTTTTAGTCTTTTTTAAAGAAATAGCATGTATGGCGTTGCTAAAACTATAACTCAAATTTTCAATGGCTTTTTCCAATTGTTGTTCTTGCGAAATGGCAATTGCGCTTGGCAATAAAGAAACAAGCGTTGTTTTTTCTTCAAAATTGATTTCAGCCCAAGGAAAAATAATCGCTTCAGAAAATTTTCCTTCTTCTTGAACAGTTAACTGACTTGGCATCATGCCTTTTTTTATCAAGGCTTCACGTTGATCATCAGGATTTTCAAAATGAATTTTAATATTCGAATTTTCTGAGACGATTTCTTCTAAAAATTGCCTGGTTTCTGTTTGTAACCGTTTGAATTCTGATGGAAAATCACCTTCTAAATAAATGGTGATATATAAAGGAGTTTTGATTTCAGAAAGAATATTTTTTGTAGTTTCAGAGAGCGTAAATCGCTTGTCAGCAGTTAAATCAAAACGCTTATATACATATTGATTTACAACATTTAATAGTATAATAATTCCGAAAAAAATTCCGATTTTTTGAATCTTTTTAGTCATTTTCTAATCGAATTTTAGTGATGAATAAAAAGAAACTAGTGATACTTACAAAATAAACCAAATCTCTTGTATCAATTACACCTCTTGAAATACTTTTGAAATGCTCATTGATACCTAGTTTTTGAATCAGCAAAGAATCATTTTCGAATGAATTAGAAATAGCATCAAAACCATAAAAAAGTAAAAATGTGATGAAAACTCCTAAAATAAAAGCTACAATTTGATTTTTTGATATTGTTGAAGTGAATAATCCAATAGAGGTGTAGGTTGCAGCTAAAAAAAGGATGCCAATATAAGATCCAATTGTGCTTCCAAAATCGATATTCCCAATAGGATTTCCTAATTTGTAAACGGTATAAACGTACGATATTGTTGGAATAATTGCAATTACTGCCAATAATAATGATGCCCAAAATTTACCCAAAACTATTTGCCAATCAGATATAGGTTTTGTTTTTAAAAGTTCAATGGTTCTGTTGTTATTTTCATCAGCAAAACTTTTCATAGTGATTGCAGGAATTAAAAATAGCAATACCCAAGGAGCTAAGTAAAAAAACGGAGTTATATCAGCAAAACCAGCATTTAAGATGTTGAAATCGTCGTCAAAAAACCATAAGAACAGTCCATTTATCAATAAGAAAAATCCAATGACTAAATAGGCAATTGGCGATGTGAAAAATGAATTAATTTCTTTAATCAGAATAGCTTTCATTGGTTTTAAGTTTCTGTTGTTTCAGTTGTTTCAGTTTTTTCTTTTGTTTGAAGAGTTGATTTTAATTTCTTGAGGTTTCACTCAAAACTTAAAACTAAAAACTCATAATTTATGTACGCTCCAAGCTTGAGGCTTATCATTAAAATACCTTTTGGTTTGTTTCCACGTTTCTATAAATAATGCTGAATTTCGGTAATTTTCCAAATCACTTTCATTTTCCCAGTGAGAATATGTGAAAAACAGTTCAGGATTGGATTTGTCTTGATATAATTCTAATAATAAACATCCTGCAGAATTTTTTATCATCGTTTTTTTTCCATCAAACATTTCTAAAAATTCAGGTATAAATTTTGAGTGAAAACTCATTTTTACGATTCGTACAAACATAATTTATTTTAAAGTTGTAAATTCAGGTTCATTTTCTGAAAAGAATTCAATAGTAACTCTGTCTCTATATTCCAATCCTAAAAGAGTTGAAGCACCACCAACAGTTTTTAAATTACTTCTAAAAATTGCCAACTCTAAATAATCAGCAGAGTTGAATATTGCTAATTTATCTCCGTCAAAAAGCGAAGAATTTGTTCCTTCACTACCAGTAATTTCATTGTATTTATTGAAAATTTTAGTGAATTTATGCTTAGAAGCACTCAACTCAAAACGCCTGTTTTTACCAATTTCTAAAAACATTTTTCTGCTAATATTCGTAATTAAATTTCCAAAATTATCTACATACAAAATACCTCCAATAATTTGATTTTGAAGTTGATTTACTTTAGGTTTAATTTCGGTATTTATTTTTATTTCTTTAATTTCCTTTCCAATTACAGTTAAATTTCCACCTCTTGCAATAAAACAAGCTACATTTACAAAAACATCCAACACAGGAAAACTGCTTTCAATGCGATCATGAATGTTTATTTCTACCATTTTTGTTGGTTGAATTTCCGAAACAATCATAGATATAGATCCATTATCAGGACACACAAAAAAGTGATTGTCAATTTCTAATGCGATGTGTTTGTTTTCATCACTCAATTCCGAATCAACACCCACAATATGAATAGTTCCTTTTGGAAAACTTTTGTAAGAATTTTTTAAAATGTAAGCAGTTTCTGCAATGTTAAAAGGTGAAATTTCGTGAGAAACATCAACAATTTTAGCATCAGGAAGTTGCGATAAAATAGCTCCTTTTACAGCACCAACAAAGTGGTCTTTTGTTCCAAAATCAGTCGTTAATGTAATAAAAGACATGCTTTTTTTGTTGTTAATTAATTGTGTAAAAGTTGTTAACTATTTAACGCAAATCTACTAAATTAAGTACTTTTTATTACTATTTTTAGAATATAAATTCTAGTAAATATAATCCTAAACTGAATCATTTGAACGAGAGAATTATAGAGTTAACGGAAATAAGTCCAAAAGATTTTTTTGGCGCACAAAACAGTACTATTGAGCAATTAAAAAAGTATTTTCCAAAAATTAAAATTGTTGCAAGAGGACCAAAGCTTAAAATTTATGGTGAACCAGAAATTTTAGATGAGTTTGAAACACGTTTAGAGCGTTTGATAAAATATTTCAATCGCTATAATAAATTAGATGAAAATAGTATTGAACGAATTCTCACTTCAAATGGCGAGGATGCAAAGGCTGTAGCTACACAAAACATGAAAGATGTTTTATTGCATGGTGTTAGTGGAAAATTAATAAAACCACAAACTGAAAACCAACGCAAAATGGTGACGCTTATGAATCAAAATGACATGCTTTTTGCTGTAGGTCCTGCTGGAACAGGAAAAACATATACAGCTGTTGCTTTGGCTGTTAAAGCATTGAAAGAAAAAGAAGTTAAGCGAATTATTTTGACTAGACCTGCAGTTGAAGCAGGAGAAAATTTAGGTTTTTTACCAGGAGATTTAAAAGAAAAATTAGATCCTTATATGCAACCTTTATATGATGCTTTGCGCGATATGATTCCACATGAAAAATTAGAGACCTATATTGAAAACGGAACGATTCAAATTGCACCTTTAGCTTTTATGAGAGGAAGAACTTTAGATAATGCTTTTGTGATTTTAGATGAAGCTCAAAATACAACTCATAATCAAATGAAAATGTTTTTGACAAGAATGGGAATGCACGCAAAATTCATCATTACTGGAGATCCAGGACAAATTGATTTGCCAAGAAAGCAGGTTTCAGGACTCAAAGAAGCCTTGCTTGCTTTGAAAGATATCGAAGGAATTGCACATGTTTATTTAGATGATAAAGATGTTGTAAGACATCGTTTAGTGAAAAAAATCATTCATGCTTATAAAAGTATTGAGACTGAATAAATAAGACATTCATTTTTTTGAATTCTATTAACATAAAATCAGTAATATTTTTCAAAATCATTGCCTATTTTTGTATTAGATGAAACATTTTTTTCTAATACTATTTTTTCTTTTAAGTTTTTTGGGCTTCTCCCAATGTCCACCTCCAGGAGAAATCGTGCTTTCTTCTCAAGAAGAAGTAGATCAATTCGTTGCGAGTTACAGCGGAAATTGTGATGGAATTTCAGGAGATTTAATATTACTTTCCAAACTTACAGGAGTAAATACAAATGATTCAGTAGCATCTGAAATTACTGATTTGTCAGGATTGAATTTCCTGAAAATCATCAATGGTAACTTCGAAATTACTGTAAATTCAGCAGAGATTATAGGATTTAATAATCTTACAAATATAAAAGGGAACTTAGAAATTACTAGTTCTTCTGTTCTTCAAAAAATAATTGGCTTTAATAATTTGATCTTTGTTCAAGATATTGATATTTCAAATAATATTGAATTAAAAATCATTCAAGGATTTGAAAAACTTGATTCAACTGACGGAAGATTGTATATAGGTAACAATGACAACCTTCTAGAGATTAGTGCATTTGAAAATATTCAATTCATAAACGATGAATTAAATATCAGTGATAATGAATTTTTAACAAAAATTCCATCATTTTTAAAATTAAAAGCAATCTCAAATGATTTGAATTTGACCTCAAATCCAGCACTTTCATCTGTCAATGCTTTTGAAGAATTAATTTCTATTGGAAATGATTTAAATGTCGAATCTATCAGAAATATTCAAGGATTTACAAAATTAAAATTTGTAAATCGTTTTTTTGATGTTAGAGGAAATAGTATTCAAACAATACCAAGTTTTAATAATCTCGAAAAAGTTGGAGCCGGTTTGAGAATTCAAAATACAAGTTTACAAAGTATCAATGGTTTCAATAGTCTATTAAAAACGGGCGATGATTTTTTTTTAGAAGATTGGTTTATAATTTCAGAAAACCCAATTTTAGATGAAGTTAGAGGTTTTGGTAAACTTATTTTTGTAGATGGATTTCTAGAAGTTAAAAATAATCCTAAGTTAAATGATTGTTCATGGCTGTGTAACATTCTAAATAATGGAAAAATAACAGGCGAATTAATCATACAAAATAATTTGACTGATTGTTCAAATGCCTCAAAAATAATTCAAATTTGTAATCCTGATTTTGACAATGACAGCATAGCAAATGTTGTTGATTTGGATGATGATAATGACGGAATTTTAGATATTGATGAGGGAAATGGTTTGATTGATACAGATGGTGATGGTTTTCCAGATTCGATGGATTTAGATACTGATAACGATAATTGTTTTGATGTTATAGAAGCTGGTTTTGAGGATGTTAATAGTGATGGAATTTTAGGAAACTTACCTGTAAATGTAGATTATAATGGAAAAATTATCGGAGTTTCATCTGGTTATTCAACCCCAATAGACGCAAATTTAAATGGAGTTTTTGATTTTCAAGAAGAAAGTACTTTAAATCCGGGAAAAAACGGAATTATTGAAATTTGCTTAAATTCTCCAAAAATCGATTTAATTTCAGGGTTAAATGGAAATCCTGATGCAGGTGGCTTTTGGACGCCAGCCTTACAAAGTGGTACTGGACTTTTTAATCCATTTGTTGATAAAGCCGGAATTTACACCTATACTCACAAGAATTCAACCTTAAATTGTGGTGAGAGAACTGCACAGGTTTTAGTTGAAATTCCTTCTACTTTAAATGCTGGTTTAGATACTGAAATTACATTTTGTGAAGAAAATAGATTATTAAATTTATTTGATTTATTAAACGGAAGTCCTTCTGCAGGTGGTTCTTGGTCACCTGAACTAGCAAGTAAAACAAATATTTTTGATCCAACCATCGATCTTGCTGGAGTGTATACTTATTCTATAGTTGATGAATTTTGTGGCAGAATAAGTTCAAATATTACCATTAAAAATAGCTCAAAACCAAATGCTGGAATTGGAACAAAAATTGAAATTTGTGAATTTTCTCCAAGTATCAATTTGTTTGATTTTCTAACAGGAAACCCAGATTCTAATGGAACATGGTCTCAAAATTTACCAAATGGAATTTTCAATACTTCAACTGATTCCTCAAGTACATTCACATATACTGTAGATAATGGTGCTTGCGGGATTGATTCCTCAACAGTTGAAGTTGTAGTTTTAAAAGACAACCCACTAACAAATGTTACCATAAAAATCAATGATTTTTCAGCCACCAATAATCAAATTCAGGTTTTTGTATATAGTACGCGAGTATATGAATATTCTTTAGATGGTGTTCATTATCAATTAGATGCTGTTTTTAATAATGTTTCAGGAGGTGAGCAAACAGTTTATGTAAGAGGTGTTGATGGATGTGAATTTTATACCGAAAAAGTATTTGTAAAAACCTACCCAACATTCTTTACACCAAATAATGATGGGCAAAATGATTTTTGGCGTTTGAAAGATTTTCCTTTTGATAAATATACTATTTTTATATACAATCGTTTTGGGAATATTATCAAAGAAATCCCAAGTAATACTGGTTTTTGGGATGGAAATTTTAATGGAAATCCTGTACCATCATCAAATTATTGGTTTAAAGTTGTAACGGATTCAGGACAAATATTTACCGGTAATTTTTCGCTATTAAGAAAATGATTTCATAAAAATTAACCCTATTTTTGCCAAAATAACAAGCATTTCATGAATACAATTAACGAAACAAACTTTCAATTTCCGAACTTAAAATCAGTTTATAAAGGAAAAGTAAGAGAAGTATATAATATCAATGACGAACTTTTGGTGATGATTGCAACTGATAGATTGTCTGCTTTCGATGTGATTTTGCCAAAACAAATTCCTTTTAAAGGTCAGATATTGAATCAAATAGCTACCAAAATGATGAATGAAACTGTTGATATTGTTCCAAATTGGTTAATAGCAACGCCAGATGAAAATGTAGCAATTGGTCATTTATGCACGCCTTTTAAAGTTGAAATGGTCATTCGTGGGTATTTATCAGGTCATGCAGCTCGTGAATATAAACTTGGAAAAAGAATTTTGTGTGGTGTAGAAATGCCAGAAGGCATGAAAGAAAATGACAAATTTCCAGTGCCATTGATTACACCTTCAACCAAAGCTGATAATGGGGAACATGATGAAGATATTTCAAGAGAAGATATTTTATCAAAAGGAATTGTTTCAGAAGAGGATTATTTGGTATTAGAGGATTATACCCGAAAATTATTTCAAAGAGGAACTGAAATTGCTGCAAAAAGAGGATTGATTTTAGTAGATACAAAATACGAGTTTGGAAAAACCAAAGAAGGAAAAATTGTTTTGATTGATGAAATTCATACCCCAGATTCTTCTCGTTATTTTTACGCTGAAGGATATCATGAAAGACAAAAAAGAGGAGAAGCTCAAAAGCAATTATCGAAAGAATTTGTGCGTCAATGGTTAATCGAAAACGGTTTTCAAGGAAAAGATGGTCAGCAAATTCCTGAAATGTCTGATGAAAAAATCACTGAAATCTCAAATAGATATATAGAGTTATATGAACAAATCACAGGAGAAAAATTCGTTAAAGCGACTACTGAAAATGTTTTGGGAAGGATTGAAAAAAATGTGATGGATTTTCTTTCGAAATGAAAGCAGTAACACTCAAACAACTTAAAGACGAGCTTTCTCATAAATCAGCCAATGAATTAAAAGACTTGTGTTTGCATTTATCGAGATTTAAAAAGGAAAATAAAGAATTATTAACCTATTTATTGTTTGAGTCTCATAATGAAGAGAGGTATGTTGAATCCATTAAGGCTCAAATGGATGATCAATTTGAGGAAATAAACACAAAAAACTTTTTTTTCATCAGAAAAACTGTTCGCAAAATTCTTACCCAAACAAAAAAATACATTCGTTATTCCAAAAACAAAGAAACAGAAGCTTCCCTTTTATTGCATTTTTGTAAAAAACTAAAAATGATGAAACCCTCAATTCATCAAAGTCAGCGTTTAGAAAATGTATATGTATCTCAGTTAAAAATGGCAACAAAAGCCATTGAAAAATTACACGAAGATTTGCAATATGATTTTCAAATCGAACTTGATAACATCACAAATGCCTAAAGAAAGACCTATCCTAAAAAATATTGTATTAGATAAAACGCTAACGTTTGAATCATTTCAAAATGCAACTTTACGTCCAATCATTAAAATGCAACATGATTTGATTTTAGCATTATTTCAAAGCTATGTTCAAAAAAAGAAAATTGATTTTATAACTCTTGAAAATCAAAAGGCGAAAGATAAAATAAAATCAATATTTGAAAAAGATATCAATTTCAAGCACTTAATTTTAGGAACTATTGTCGGACATTTTTCTGCAGAAGAGTTAGAAAAGTACAATACAAATACCTCTGAATTTCATAAGCGAATCATTCAAATTACAATTCAAAGAATCCAGGATACTTTTCTAAAATGACAAAACCACTACCTAGGTAGTGGTTTCAATCAATCAACCAAAAAACTTCTTTAAAACTTTCGCACAAAATGCAAAATAACTATGAGAAGTGTTTACTTTATAATATTTTACTGAATTACATTGTAAAGATACTAATTAATTGTTTAATGAAATGTTAAAAAAATAAAACAATTTAATTATTTTGGCATTACAACTGTATCAATTGCATGAATCACTCCATTTGATGCAGCTACGTCTGTCATTACTACAGTTGAAACGTTTCCTTTAGCATCTGTTAAAATTACTTTTCCGCCTTTTAAAGATGCAGTCAATGTATTTCCTTGAACAGTTTTTATTTGAAATTTTCCTTTGTTATCTTTAATTGCTTTTAAGACATCTGTTGCAACAAATTTACCAGCAACAACATGGTAGGTTAATATTGCAGTCAATAATTCTTTATTCTCTGGCTTCAATAATGTAGCAATTGTTCCTTCTGGTAACTTGCTAAATGCAGCATTTGTTGGAGCAAATACAGTAAAAGGACCATCACTATTTAATACATCAACCAAACCTGCAGCTTTAACAGCAGCAACCAATGTTGAAAAGTTTTCATTTCCTACTGCAACACCAACAATAGTTTCTTGTGCTGAATCTTGTTTTGTAGTTTGTTTTTTATCCTTATTAGGATTTGTGTTGTATGCTACTGTCGAAAATGAGATAGCTGCTACTAATACGAATGGAATAATTTTTTTAATAAACATGATTTAGATTTTAAGTTCGTAGCAAATTTATCACTAAACCAAGTTAAAAATGTTTAATTAAAAGTTAAAATAATTAAACAAAAGTTAAATTACATATTTTAATAAAATTCGAATACTTACAAATGCGATTAAAATAGCTGTTGCTTTTTTGAGTAAGATAGGTGATAAGAATTTTGAACTTAATCTGTTTCCAATTTGTCCACCAATAAAAACAGCTATTAAAAGTATTGATGTTAAATTCCAATTTACATTAAAGTTCGGATTTGAAATTTGACCACCTAATCCTGCCAATGAATTGACTAAAATAAAAATACTAGAGGTGGCCGCAATTTTTTTTGGTGTATCCCAATTTGTTAAATGTAAAAGAGGTGATAAAAAAATTCCACCACCAATACCAACCATTCCTGAAATAAAACCAATGAATCCTCCAAAACTTGAATTTTTTATAAAGTTAGACTTATTTAAAACTTCATTTTCAGAGTTTATTTTTTTGGAAATCCACATCGTAATTGCAGCAAATAGTAATGTAAATCCCAAAAGAATGAAAAACAATTTTTCAGTTATTTTTAAATATCCTCCTATATAAGCCATTGGAATGCTAAATATTACAAGGGGAATTATCTTTTTGAAGTCAATCATTTTTTCTTTATAAAACAGAAAAACATTGCTACAAACCACTACAATATTGCAAAAGAGGGCTATAGCTCTCATTTCTGTAAAAGCAATTGATGATAATGCTAATATTGCTAAATAACTTGAGCCACCTCCAAAACCAACTGAAGCATAAAGTAATGCAACTGTAAAAAATAAAATTGGCAGATGCCAATCATTTAAAAGAATGTCTAACATGTTTAAAATGTAATCAATAACAATAATACTGCACAAAAATTGTTTTATAACTTTTTTGTTATTTTTTTTTATTATAATTGCTAAATTAATATATCTATGCTAAAAAAATATATATGAAATTAAATACTTGTCCAAACTGCTTGTCTGATGAATATATAAAAAGTGGAGTTGTCAATGATCGTCAACGATTTAAGTGTAAAAAATGCAATTACTATTTTACAGTAAATAAATTAGGAAAAAAAATTGATGACTATTTTGTTAATAAAGCGCTTCAATTATATCTTGAAGGTTTGAGTTATAGGGAGATTGAGCGAATTTTAGGGATTTCGCATGTTAGTATTATGAATTGGGTAAAAAGATATGGAATCAAAAGGCCAATAAATAAAAATTATCATCCAACATATAAGATTTTGAACGCCTTAGAATTGTCAAGCTATTTCCAAAAAACTGAAAATCTAAAGGGTGCAGGAGTGGTAGTTACAGAACTTGGTGATAAATTTATGTTGATAAAATGGGAGCGTTTTAAAGAATAACTATTTTAAATTTACATAAAACTATATATTATTTTTTTTTAGATAAGTTTTTATTGACATTCGTTGGCAGCTAAATCAATCACAACCAAATTAATCAATCAATAACTTATGAGAAATCTTCATAATTTCCTGTTTGCTTTTTTATTTATTATTTCTTTCAAAGTGTTTTCTCAAGGTTCACCAAATTATGATGGTGGAATGAAAGTAAACTTAAATGCAGATGGTAAAAAATACTTTCGAATTATTTCGTGGGCTCAGGTTCAAGCAACATACACTGATCAAGTTGCGGAAAATGCATCAAAAACTAGTTTCAATTTAAGGCGTGCAAGAATTATAATGTACACGCAACTTAACAGCAAATTTTTGATACTTACTCACTTCGGATTAAATAGTTTGAATGCGTCAAACATGTCTTCAAATGGAAATGGCGAGGCTTCTCAACTATTTTTTCATGATGTTTGGGTTCAATATCAAATTGCTAATAATCATACAGTTGGAGCAGGATTGCATTATTTTAACGGAATTTCACGTTTAAATAATCAAAGTACTCTAAACTTTTTAACCTTAGACAACAATAGGCAATCTTGGGCAACTTTTGGTTTATCAGAGCAATTTGGAAGACATATTGGTGTTTTTTTTAAAGGTAGTTTTGGAAAATTACAATATCGTTTGGCAATAAATGATGCTGTTGTAAATGGACTAGATTCAAGAATCCCAGTTAATAATGGAAGTGCTGTTTATAGTGGTGCAAGATTATTGGGTACAAAAGATGCAGGAAAAACATTTGCAGGTTATTTTGACTACCACTTTTTAGATCAAGAGTCTAACTTTTTACCTTTTAAGGTGGGGAGTTATTTGGGCGAAAAAAGAATTTTTAACGTAGGTTTTGGTTTTTTTGCGCATCCCAAGGGATCAGTTTTGTCTGATGCATCCGGAAACTTAAAAGGAGAAAATGTTTCCATTTTTGCCTTAGATGCATTTTATGATGCACCTCTTTCTGATGAAGGAAGTGCCATTACAGCCTATGCCGTCTATCAAAATAATAATTATGGCCAAAATTATTTATTCAGTGCGTATGGCACAGGCTCCATGATGTATACTCATGTTGGATACACTTTTGCAGGAGACAAATCAAAAACCAGATTTCAACCTTATGTGTCATTTGCAAACAATTCGTATGATGCAACTCAAGATAATAGAAATATTCTTGGAATAGGTGCAAATGCGTATTTCAGCGGTCACAATTCAAAATTAACTCTGGAATATCACAGAGAAAAATTTGGTGTAACATCCCTAAATACACTCACACTTCAAGCAATGATTTACCTTTAAACTAAACTTAACTAAACTTAAACTTATGTCAAACACAAACAATGCAAAAAAATACTGGAAAGAAAACCTGAAGTATTTGCTAATTCTATTAGTAATCTGGTTTGCAGTTTCCTATGGATGTGGAATTTTATTCCGCGAAGAACTGAATCAATTCCGATTAGGAGGCTTTAAACTCGGATTTTGGTTTGCCCAGCAAGGCTCAATTTACGTATTCGTAATTCTTATTTTCGTTTACGTACGATTGATGAATAAATTGGATAAAAAATATGGTTACGACGAAAAGTAACAAATCTTAACTTTTAAAAAATATATATTATGAGTGTTCAAACTTGGACTTGGATTATCGTCGGAATTACATTTGCTCTTTATTTCGGAATTGCTATTTGGGCAAGAGCAGGATCAACAAAAGAATTTTATGTTGCTGGTGGTGGCGTTTCTCCATTAGCAAACGGAATGGCAACAGCTGCAGATTGGATGAGTGCAGCATCATTTATCTCCATGGCAGGAATCATTTCTTTCGCAGGTTATGATGGTTCTGTGTATTTGATGGGATGGACTGGAGGTTATGTTTTACTAGCATTGCTGTTAGCTCCATATCTGCGAAAATTTGGAAAATTTACAGTGCCTGATTTTATTGGTGACAGATATTACTCAAACAGCGCAAGAACTGTAGCTGTAGTTTGTGCTTTAATTGTTTCATTTACCTACGTTGCTGGTCAAATGCGTGGAGTGGGAATTGTGTTTTCACAATTTCTGCAAATTGATATTGTTTACGGAGTGATTATTGGGATGATAATTGTATTGGTTTTTGCCTTTTTAGGCGGAATGAAGGGAATTACATACACACAAGTTGCTCAATATTGCGTTTTAATTTTTGCTTTTATGGTGCCTGCAATTTTTATTTCTTTTCAAATGACAGGAAATTTAATTCCTCAAGTTGGAATGGGGAGTAAAGGTCAAGATGGAGTTTACTTATTGGATAAATTAGATACTTTACACACACAACTTGGTTTCAAGGAATACACTTCAGGTACAAAATCTACTTGGGATGTTTTTGCAATTACCTTCGCTTTAATGGTGGGTACTGCTGGATTGCCTCATGTAATTGTTCGTTTTTTTACAGTTCCTAAAGTAAAAGATGCACGTAAATCTGCTGGTTTAGCGTTGTTGTTTATTGCAATTTTATACACAACTGCTCCAGCAATTTCAGTGTTTTCAAGAACAAATTTGATTGAAACCGTAAGCGAAAAAAACTATACTGACATTCCTGAATGGTTTAAAAACTGGGAAAACACAGGCTTAATTGCATGGATTGATAAAAATAACGATGGTAAAATTCAATATGTAAAAGGAAATGCGCTTGATGGGAAAAAGCCAATTTATACTGAAACTAGAGGAAATCAAGGTGAGCGTTTAATTAGCAACTCAAGTGCAGAAGCAAACGAATTGTATGTTGATAATGATATTATGGTATTGGCAAATCCTGAAATTGCGGGTTTACCAAATTGGGTAATTGCCTTAGTTGCTGCTGGTGGATTAGCTGCTGCGCTTTCGACAGCTGCTGGTTTATTATTGGTAATTTCAACGTCAATTTCTCATGATTTGATTAAAAAACAAATCAAACCAGACATTTCTGACAAAGCTGAATTAATGTGGGCACGAATTTCCATTTTTATTGCGATTATAATTGCTGGTCTTTTCGGAATTTATCCTCCAGGATTTGTAGCAGCTGTAGTTGCTTTGGCATTTGGTTTGGCAGCAGCTTCCTTTTTTCCAGCGATTATTTTAGGGATTTTTGATAAAAGAATGAACAAAGAAGGTGCAATTGCGGGAATGATTGTAGGAATTACATTAATGTTATTTTATATGATACGTTTTAAAACTGGTTTAGTTGGTGTAATGGAACCTTTACCTAGCAGTGAATGGTGGTTTGGAACATCTCCAGAAGGTTTTGGAACGATCGCTATGCTATTTAATGTGGTTATTTCTTTTGTGGTATCAAGAGTTACAAAAGCGCCACCAAAAGAAGTGGTAGAAATTGTTGAAAATATTAGAATTCCATCTGGTGCTGGCGAAGCATCATCTCATTAATTATAAATAATTAGAGCAGCTTTTTGACTAAAAACTGCTCTAATTTACGAAAATATTACCTTGAAAAAAAGACACGAACAAAAACTGATTTTACTTTCAATGGCACTTTTTTTTGTGTTCAATGTACCAATTATTTTTATTTTCAATTCAGATAATTTAATTTTTGGTATTCCAACTTTTTACTTTTCAATTGCCAGTATTTGGTTGCTTTCAGTGTTTATTTCATTTAGAATCTTGAAAAAGTTTTATGAGTAATTTTAGCTTAATCATCATAATATTGCTCTATTTAGGGTTTTTATTTTTTATAGCATTTATTGCTGAAAAAAATAAAAGAAGTAAATGGGTAAATAATCCTATTGTGTATACACTTTCTTTTGGGGTGTATTGCTCAGCTTGGACGTATTATGGTAGTATTGGAGTGGCAGCTGAAGAAGGAGTTCGTTTTTTAGCCATTTATTTAGGACCTGTAATTGCAGCTCCTTTGTGGATTGTTTTGTTGCGAAAAGTGATTCGTATTTCAAAACAACATAAAATTTCATCATTGGCTGATTTTATTTCATTACGATATGGAAAAAATAGATTTTTAGGAGCTTTAGTAACCGTGGTTTGTTTACTAGGAATTTTACCATACATTTCTTTGCAACTAAAAGCGGTTTCTGAAACTTTTGAGATCATGACTCAAAAAAGCAACTACATTTCGAATTCAATTTTAACAGATTCTACTTTTTATATCGCTTTAATTTTAGCAGTTTTTGCTGCTATTTTTGGAACTCAGGCTACTGATGCTTCCGAAAAACGTAGAGGAATTATTTTTTCTGTGGCGCTTGAATCATTTATTAAATTATTGTTTTTTACGATTATTGGTATTTATGTAACGTATTTTTTGTTTGATGGAACTACAGATATTGTTACTCAATTTAAAGAAAGAGACAATTTTTCGAGTCTGGTTACTTTAGGCGGATTTGAAGAGGGTTTTAATTGGTTTTTTACAATCATGTTATCTTTTATTGCCATTTTTTTATTGCCAAGACAGTTTCAAGTGGCTGTGTTAGAAAATAACAGAGAAAAGCATTTAAAAACAGCCATTTGGCTTTTCCCTTTGTATATTTTATTGTTTAATATTTTTGTGGTTTTTATTGCTTGGGCTGGTAAAATAAATCTAGGTAATGAGGCAAATGCAGAGTATTTTACTTTGTTATTACCCTTAAAAGAAGGAAATATTTTCTTAGCAAGTTTGGTGTTTTTAGGAGGATTATCAGCAGTAATTTCAATGGTAGTGATATCGTCTTTAGCGCTGTCTATTATGATTAGCAATAACTTAATCATCCCCTATGGATTTTTATCAAAATTCATCAAAAACGAACCAAGTAAAAATGTGAAATTCATCAAAAATATCAGAAGATTTGCTATTTTTTGTATTATTATTATCTCATATTCAATTTATTACAGTTTTTCAGTAAAATTATCTTTGTATTCAATTGGTTTGATTTCATTTGTAATTATTGCACAATTAGCTCCTTCTTTTTTTATTGGATTATTTTGGAATAGAGGCTCTTCAAAAGGGGCAATTATTGGAATTTTAATAGGACTATTCATTACTTTTTACACGCTTTTATTACCTTTTTTATTTGAATCTTTTTCATATAAACCTTCGTTATTTTCAATCAATGGATTGCATCCTCATGCGCTTTTTGGAATCGATTTTTTAACTCCACCAGTTCATGCTTTTTTCTGGAGCATTTCTGCAAATATTTTCTGTTATGGTTATTTTTCATTGGTTTCTAAAGGAAATTACAGAGAGAGAAATTACGCAGAAATGTTTGTTGATAGCAGAAATTATAGCGATTTGCAAGACAATGCTTTTGTTTGGAAAGGGGAAGCGTATGTAAAAGATATCAAAGAAGTTTTGATGCGATTTTTAGGTAATGAAAGAGCAACTAGAGCCTTACATATCTTTTTTGCAAAGTACAATTTGCCAAAAAACACTCAGTTTGCAGACGCGAAATTGATTCATTTTTCTGAGCAATTATTAACAGGTTCAATTGGTTCTGCATCAGCTAAAATATTGATTCAAAGTGTGGTGAAAGAAGAGGAAATTAGTCTTGTTGAGGTGTTAAATATCTTAGAAGAATCAAAAGAAGCCATTGCAAATAGTAAGACTCTTAAACAAAAATCATTAGAATTGTCAAATTTGGCAAATCAGCTAAAGTTAGCAAATGAAGAACTGCTAGAAAAAGACAAACAAAAAGACGAATTTTTAGATACAGTTGCACACGAATTAAAAACACCATTAACTGGAATAAGAGCTTCTACTGAAATTTTGCTGGATGATTTAGAAATGCCAAATCCTGTAAAAGAACAGTTTTTAAATAACATGCTTCAAGATTCAGAAAGACTTTCAAGGTTGATCAATAATATTTTAGATTTTGAAAAATTAGCGACAGATAAGCACGAATTAACAGTTCAAAATCAAGACATTAGTAAAACAATTTCAAGAACTATCAAATCTTTAATAACGAGTTCGACTGATAAAAATATTGCTATTATTCAAAAAAATAATCAGTCTATTTACCTACAATATGATGAAGATCGAATGATTCAGGTGCTTACTAATTTGATTTCAAATGCCATTAAATTTTGTGAACCAAATAGTGGATTGATTGAAATTGATTATTTTTTAGAAGAGAATAACCTTCAAATTACAATTACTGATAATGGAAAAGGAGTTTTAGAAGAAGATCAAGATTTTATTTTTGAGAAGTTTTATCAATCAAAAAATCAAAATACTATTAAACCCATTGGAACGGGTTTGGGATTGGCAATTACCAAACAAATTGTTGAAAAACATCAAGGAAAAATTTGGTTGGATACAACTTATAAAAACGGCGCAAAGTTTCATATAAAAATACCTTCAATATAAATGAAAAAGATACTTATAGTTGATGACGAACCTTCCATTTTAATGGCGTTAGAATACGCTTTTAAAAAACAAGAATATGAAGTTTTTATTGCAAGAGATGGAAGTGAAGCAATCGAAATTTTAAAAACAAAAATTCCTGATATTATTCTTTTAGATATCATGATGCCAAAAGTTGATGGTTATCAAACCTTACAAATCATCAAGGAAAACGAAAATTTAAATAAGGTAAAAGTTGTTTTTTTAACAGCTAAAAGTAAAAAAGCAGACATTGAAAAAGGAATGGATTTAGGTGTAGATAAGTATTTTACCAAACCTTTTTCAGTTAAAAAAATAATTACAGAAATCAATCTATTAATCAGCTAAAAATTATATCATGAAATTATCTTTAAGTCCTTTATTGTCAGATATTCTAATATCAATTTATGTAGTTGTAACCTTGTTTTTACGAATTCAATTTGAATATAATAATTATGCAATTAGCGCAGGATATTCTTTAGTAATAGGCTTATGCTGTGTGGCTTTTTTATGGTCTTTAATCAAGTTAAAAGTACTAAATCCTAACTGGTTTGGTTTGTTTAATCCAAAACCAAAAAAGTCATGAAATACCTTGATTTTTATAATAAAAGTATTCAAAATCCAGCTGAATTTTGGAAACAACAAGCTGCTGAATTGTCATGGTTTCAAGAACCTACAAACATTTTAGAAAGTGACCAAAATAAGTATTCAACTTGGTTTTCTGATGGCGAATTAAATATGAGTTATTTGTGTATTGATAAACATATTGAAGATGGTTTTGGAAATCAAAATGCCATTATTTATGATTCTCCAGTGTCAAATACGAAAGAGTTTATTAGTTTTTACAAACTTCAAGAAGAGGTATCAAAACTTGCAGGTGGGTTAAGAAATCTAGGTATAGAAAAAGGCGACACTGTTATTATTTATATGCCCATGATTCCGCAAGCAATGTATGCAATGCTTGCTTGTGCTAGGTTAGGAGCTATTCATTCAGTAGTTTTTGGTGGATTTGCGCCCCATGAATTAGCGATAAGAATTGATGACTGCAAACCAAAAATGATTATTACAGCATCAAACGGAATTGAAATAGACCGTTTAATTCCTTATAAACCTTTTGTAGATGAAGCCATTTCTCTGGCTAGTTTTAAGCCTGATAATGTCATTGTTTTTGATAGGGGTTCATCAGTTAAAGTAATTTTAAATGAACAAGATATCGATTATGAAACCTTGGTTTCAAAGTCTTCTCCAGTAAATTCAGTTTCACTTGCGTCAAATCATCCTTTATATATTTTATATACTTCAGGAACTACAGGAAAACCAAAAGGAGTTGTAAGAGATACTGGTGGATATGCAACTGCACTAAAATTCTCCATGAAAATTATTTATGGTGTTGAACCTGGGGATGTTTTTTGGGCAGCAAGTGATGTTGGTTGGGTTGTGGGGCATAGTTATATTGTGTATGGTCCGTTATTGAATAGAAATACCACTGTTTTATTTGAAGGAAAACCCATAAAAACCCCAGATGCTTCTACTTTTTGGAGAGTAATTAGTGAACATCAGGTCAAAGTAATGTTCACTGCACCAACAGCGATAAGAGCTATAAAAAAAGAAGATCCTGAAGGAGATTTTATCAATAAATATGACATTTCGTCTTTGAAATATCAGTTTTTAGCAGGTGAAAGATGTGATGTTTCTACTTTACGCTGGACAGAACATCATTTAAAAGTTCCAGTTATTGATCATTGGTGGCAAACTGAAAGTGGTTGGCCAATGTTAGCGAATATGGCTGGAGTTGAATTGCAAGATGTAAAAGCAGGTTCAGTTGGCAAACCTGTTTGTGGATATCATATCGTAATTTTAGATCATGATGGAAATGAACAACCTGCAAATACGGAAGGGTATGTAGCCGTTAAATTGCCTTTACCACCAGGAATGTTAAGAAATATTTGGGGAAATCCTGAGCGTTTTCAAGCTGGATATTTACAACAGTTTCCTGGGTATTATGCTTCTGGTGATGGTGGTTATAAAGATGAGGATGACTATGTTTTTATTACTGGAAGAGTTGACGATATTATAAATGTAGCCGGTCATAGATTGTCAACTGCTGAAATGGAAGAAATTGTTTCTTCTCATAAAGAGGTTGCAGAATGTGCTGTTTTCGGAGTTTTTTGTGAGATTAAAGGACAAAAACCACTAGGATTGGTAGTTTTAAAAAACAGCAATTCAAATCAAGAAGAACAAATAAAGGAAGAAATTATACAATTAGTTCGTAAAGAAATTGGACCTGTTGCGTCATTTAAAGATGTTTTGGTGGTAAATCGTTTGCCAAAAACCAGATCAGGAAAAATTCTTCGTAAATTGTTAAGACAAATTTCGGATGATTTAAATTTCAACATTCCATCTACCATAGATGATCCTGAAATTGTAAATGAAATAACAACAGTGTATAAACAAAATAATATAGGTCAATATAAAATATAACTATCATGAGTAATTATCACATTAAAAATTTCCCAGAATATTTTCACGTATATCGTAATTCAGTTCGTAATCCTGAATTATTTTGGGAAGAAATTGCAGAAGAACATTTTCTGTGGAGAGAAAAATGGCATAATGTATTGAGTTGGGATTTCTCAAAACCCGAAATTAAATGGTTTGAAGGTGCAAAATTAAACATCACAGAAAATTGCATTGATCGTCATTTATATACAAATGGAGATAAAACTGCCATCATTTTTGAGCCAAATAGTCCTGATGAAGCTGCACAACATATTAGTTATCGAGAATTGTATGAACGCGTAAATCAAATGGCAAATGTGCTAAAATCAAAAGGAATTAAAAAAGGGGATAGGGTCTGTATTTATTTACCAATGATTCCTGAATTGGCAATTTCGTTATTGGCATGTGCAAGAATTGGCGCAATTCACTCTGTTGTTTTTGC
>JANQTK010000363.1 GCA_030731695.1 Polaribacter sp. | reverse complement strand
ATTTTAATCAAACAAAAGGAGGTTTTGATTTGATAACCGAAGTTCATCAACGCATTAAAATTTATTCAAAAGATGGTTTTGACTATGCTAACAAAACTATTTATTACTATAATCCAGATTCTGGGGATTCTGAGTCAGTTTATGATATAAGTGGCTATACCTATTATCTTGAAAATGGAGAAGTTGAAAAAGAAAAACTTTCTAAAGATGGAATTTTCAGAGAAAAAAAAAACAAATACAATTCAGTTGTTAAATTAACATTGCCTAAAATTTTTGAAGGTTGTATTGTTGAATTTAAATATAAATTATCCTCCCCATATGCAACTTCTATTGATGACGTTCGTTTTCAAATGGCTGTACCAGTAAAAAAAATGGAGGCAAAAATAGAAATTCCAGAGTTTTACGCTTTTAATATTTTCAATAAAGGATATTATTCAGTTCCATTTGTAAAAGCATCAAAAAAATATTTAGTAGGTTCTACAACCTATGTAAGTAACACTTATACCTATAATGCAGAGAATATCCCCCCTTTAAAAAATAATGAGGCCTATGTGTCAAATATCGATAATTATAGAGGAGGTGCTAAGTTTGAACTAGCTCAAGAGAATTTTATAAGTGTTGGAGGGCAATTCAAATCATACACAACATCTTGGGAAGATGTAAGTAAACAAATTTTTAAATATGATTCTTTTGGAGGGGAGTTAAATAAATCAGGGTATTTTTCAGAAGATTTAGCAAAGATTTTAGTAACAGCAAAATCTGATAATCAAAAGATTGAAACTATTTTTAATTTTATAAAAAATAAAATAAAATGGAATGGATTTTACAATAAATATACTGATAATGGAGTTCGTAAAGCTTTTAAAGAAAATGTAGGAAATGTAGCTGATATCAATCTAATTTTGATAGCAATGTTGCGTGAAGCAGGGTTGAATGCAAATCCTGTTTTGATAAGTTCAAGAGGAAATGGAATTCCACTTTTTCCAACTCTAAATGGATTTGATTATGTAATTGGAATTGTGCAATTCGCAGATAATTCCTATATGCTGTTAGATGCAACTGAACCATTTAGCTCCCCCAATTTATTGCCATTAAGAGCACAAAATTGGCAAGGAAGAATTGTGCAAAATGACGGAACTTCAGATTGGGTTACATTAACAGCTTCAAAACATGCGTTGGAAGAAAATTTTATGATGGTAAAATTGACAGATGATTTGTCAATTGAAGGATTGTTAAGAACCAAAAACGAAAACTTAAATGCCTTAACAATTCGAAGAAACGAAAATCATTTGAAAGAAGAAGATTTAAAAGCAAAGTTAGAAGAGGCTTATAAAATAGAAATCGAAGAATATAAAATTGGAAATAAAGAGGATGTAAGTTTGGCGTTGACAAGAACTATAAAGTTTTCAAGTGAGGATTTGGTGGAACAAATAAATGGTAAAGTGTATGTTGAGCCATTATTGTTTTTAACAAAGCGAAACAATCCTTTCAAATTAGAAGAACGAAAATATCCTGTTGATTTTGCAACTGCTTGGAGAGATGTTCACAGAGTTACAATCGAAATTCCTTCAGGTTATTCAGTTGAAAAATTGCCTGAACCTCTGGCAATTGCACTCCCTGAAAATATTGGGGTTTTCAAGTATCAAGTTACTCAAAATGCTAACAAAATAAGTACAGTAGCTATTTTAGAATTCAATGCTCCAATGATTTTGCCAGAAAATTACCAATTTTTGAAAGATTTTTACAGCAAGTTAGTGCTTAAAGAAACTGAGAAAGTAGTATTGGTAAAACAATAAATAGAAAAAATCCAAAACAGTTTGTTTTGGATTTTTTTTTACAAATGTATGGCAGTCGTATTTTTCAATTGCTCAATCGCAAAACTGCTGT
>JANQTK010000362.1 GCA_030731695.1 Polaribacter sp. | reverse complement strand
GTATAATCAAAAGTATCTGTGCCATTAAAGTTCGCAGCAGGAATATAATCAAACGTATCATCATTTGGATCATTTGGAGTTCCACCATCATTCAAAGTAACAGTTCCTCCTTGAGCCGTAGTTCCACTAGATAAAGTTATTGGATTATTTGTATTCGGTCCATCACCACCAAAGGTGTCGTTATCTAAAAAGTCTATATTTTTTAGGGTGTCTTCATTTGTAGAAACAGTATCATTTACTGAACTTGGAAGGTTTACAGATAAAGTCGCACTTTCTATTTCAATTAAGCAAACTTTTTTAGAATGAGTAGCTTTTATAAAATATTCTGTACTACCTAAGCCCGAAACATTTGAGATATTTAATGTTGCTGAATCTGCACCTGTATAGACACCTGTGTTTGAAATAGGAGTTCCACCATTATTAGGATCACCAATAAACCATTGATATTCTATACCATTATTTGCGTTTCCTGGTGTTCCATAAATAGGAGTACCATTATTGTAACTTGTAGCTTCATCTGCTTCTATTACAATACTGAAACTTGCTGATTGCCCATTAGGAACACTTAGGCTTACTGGTTGTGTAATAACAGACATTTGATGAGCAAATAGTTCATTACCATTTGTACCATTATATCCACCAATGCCACCAGTTACTTTTCCATTAGAAGCAATTCCAGTTCCATCTAATTTACCATCATTATTTGCATCAATTCCACCTGATTCTACAACATCTAAACAACCATCACCATCTGAATCTGGATCTAGGTTGTTGTTAATTCCATCACCATCTGTATCACAATCTGTGAAAGTACCATAAACTCTACCTATAATATATGTAGGACCTACTTCTGCTTGATCTACCACAAAAGTATTTGGTGTAAGAGCATTCCATGTAAAGTTATTAAAAGTAGCACCATTAAATAACTCCATTTCTTCTAATGGACCATTAGGTGTTCTACTTCCATAAATAGTAACGTTTAAGTTTTCGTCTACTACAACTCTTATAATTGGTGTTTCAGCATTCACAACAGTGTTATTAATACCATCGAATTGCCATATTTCTTGAATTCCATTAGTTCCGTAGGTTGCCTGATCGCTTACAAAACGTACATTTTTACCTAAAGTACCACTGGATTGGAATTCTAGTTCATGTGTAATAGCACCGCCACTTAAAGTTCTTGATATTAATGGAGTTCCATTAATAGTAAGATTGAAACTATTATCTATACTTGTAACATCTAGAACAAAACCATTACCTACAGGAGGTAAATTAAACGTTTCAACATCATTTGGGTTGTCTAAAAAGAAAGCTTTTTCTCCAATAAGAGTTTGACATTCTTCAGAGTCTAAAATTCCATCATTATCATCATCTAAATCACAAACATTATTGATTCCATCAGCATCAGGGTCGTTTGCGGTAACAACGCCAAATATTGCACCATCAGTACAAGGATCTACAGCATTTACAGTTAAAGATGCGCTTCTGATTTCACCACATGAGTTATTTGCTCCTGTAATCAATACTGAATAATCTCCAGCATCTCCTATAGTTACATTGTTTAAAGTTAAAGAACTGTTGGTTGATAAAGTCGTATTAGGTGCAGAATTTTTATACCATTTGTAACTTACAGTTGTATTTGTTCCAGAGTTATAATCTGGAGTACCAGAATTAAAAACAGTTGTTTTTTTAGCACTTGCGTTTGCTGAAAAACTAGTATTGCTTCCTTCGTTTACTGTTTGATTAGCAGGAGCAGTAATTACTGTTATCTGCTCTGCAGTGGTTACTGATGCATTGTTTGCTTGACCTGTAGTTGCACTTGTAGCAGCTAAAGTTGGTATTCCATTTGCATTTACACCACCTATAATTCTATTGTTTCCATCTAAGTTAGCTGAAGTGATATTTGTTGCACTACCTTCAATAGCATCAGGACAACCATCATTATCAGAATCATTGTCGAGAGAATTAGGAATACCATCTTTATCAGAGTCTAATTCAGCACAATAAATAAAGGTTGTAATTGCTGCTGTAACTGTGCTAGTTGATCCGTCGTTTTTTCCTGAACGAATAACAATTCTATCAATATTTCCAGGAATAGTTGTCGTAAATGTGTTTTCAGTAACATTGGTACCTCCAGCACTTCCAAGACCAGTAACTCTATTATTTGAAACTGTCCACGTTTGGTTTGCGTCAAAATTACTAAAGTTAGATGAATTTATTGTTATTTGTTGATTACCTAAAAATGCAGTTATCTCAAAAAAATCAGCGTTGTTTAATCCAGCAGAAACAAAAGAAAGGTTAGTTACAGGTTGATTAAAATTAATGGTATATGTTGCTGTACCATTACCCAAACTAGCATTTGTTGGTTGAACATATATGTGCTCTCCAATTACAGGGTTTGTATTAATTCTTACCCCATCAGCCCATGAAGCAGTTCCTTGTAAACTTGCATTAAAACTAATTAGTCCACTTGCTATATTTGTTAAAGGCAAACTACCCGTTAAATTTGTATTTGTTGGATAAGGAGCAGTATTTATTGTTGTTAATACTGAATTCTGACAACTTTCGTCAGTATCTAAAATACCATCATTATCATCATCTAAATCACAAATATCAGCAACTCCATCACCATCAGTATCTAAATTACCAGAAGCGATAGGGTCACAAGGATCAATATTTGGAGTTGTATTAATTGCTAATGTAACAGCTACCCAACGTTCACCTCCACTTATAGTCCAATTCGATGGATCTATAGATCCCGCATTTGTTTGATTTTGATCAGCAATACCTAATGAGTTTTGATCACTCTCAACATCAATCCTTTCAGTGGTATTACTTGGATGTGTCATTGGTGATTCATTATCGTCTGTACCTATTATATTTACAATGATGGCATTGTTACTTGATGTTGTTATTGAAGGAGGATTAGGAGTTGATGAGTTTCCGGTAGCAATAGCGGATACTTGTATTGGATTTGTTGTGTTTACGCCTGAGTATCTCACAATAGCAGCACACATTTCATTACTGCCTGAGGATAAATTAAATGTATAGCTATTGGGTTCTGATCCATTTGCTAAACGATAAAATACATAAAGTGAAGTATCACTATTTAATGCTCCTTGAACAAGTGTCCAACCTGATGGAGTATTTATTACACCATCGGCATTATCAGTAGAAACTGCAGCAATTAATAAATCATTCACAGCTCCACTAGGCACATTTACACTAATTGAGGAAACATTATTGTTATCACAATTACTAGTTGAACCCACAAAAGAACCCATAAAATAATTAAAAGCCTCAAAATTTGAAGCGCTTATTTTTTTAGCATCTCTTGAAATTGATAATTGCTTCCAAAATGAATCTTGGTTGAAATTTTCAATGTTTTTCCAATTGGATTCATGTTTGTTCCAAAATGAAGAAGATTCTTTTTCATTAAAGTTACCTTCTGTGACATAAAAACTATTACCCAATATCAATTGCGAATAAGCAACTAAAAGAATAGTTAGTAAGCCTGTGTGTAATTTTGATTTCATACTCATTTTTTTAGGGTTCACTGGTTGTTTTACCTCTTTTTAAAAGGTTATTTGGTTAATTTTTTAAATATTTTTAGATTGGGGATCTGTTTATTGAAAATTGAGTAACTTCATTTCTAGTTACTCATATAGTGTTAACTGCTTTCGTTCTTTATCACACTATTTAAATTATTAAAAATATCATTTTCAGTAGATTTAAAGCAGGAATATTTGTTTGATAAAAGATTATCAAATTCAACATAATGATGCAATAAAATTAAATTATTGTTATTTTCTGCATTTTTTGCAGTGGCTGAAGGCATATTACCTAGACTTAGGTTTGTTGTAATTCCCAAAATCAAGATAATAAGACGTTTTTTAGGGGTAACTGTCATATTATACTTTTTTACTTACTATTTATAATAAAATATTTGTGAAGAAATAAGTATTTTAAAGCCTTAAATCTGGGGGTCACAACTGTTTTTGAGAAATATATTCTCAAAAAAACAAAGAACTTTTATTATATTTTCTCATAAAGAGCTATAAGAAAAAACAAAAATACAAATAAAGTTCAATAAATAATAAAAAAAAGTAAAAAAATTTTATCTAATGTTCTGAAATGGTATATTTTATATATAAAAAAAACAAAATTATTTTTTTATTTGGATGATATACAATCCTAAAAATGTATAAAATCCATTCAAAATTAGCAGTGCAAACCCAAAATCAAAATTCATAATTTCCAGGAAAAATAAACTTGTCAGATAAGTTACTACTGGGGAAAGCAAACAAATAATAGGTACTAATTTATCTTTTACGGCATATTTAGTGAATAAACCAAATGCATACAATCCTAATAATGGTCCGTATGTATAATTTGCAAACGTAAATATTTTAGCAATTACACTCTCATCAGCAATAAAATATTTGAAAACTAAAATTGTAAAAATCAAGATAAATGAAAACAGTATGTGTATTTTTTTTCGGATATTTTCTTGTTCTGTTTGATTTTTCTTTTTGTCGATTTCTAAAATATCTATACTGAAAGAAGTTGTTAAAGCGGTTAAAGCAGAATCTGCGCTTGAATAAGCAGCAGCAATCAATCCTAAAATAAAAAAAACTGCAGTAGTAAACCCTAAAACTCCTGTAGTTGCAACCATTGGAAACAACGCGTCTTTGTGAGCGTCAATGCCATTTTTTTGAGCAAAATCTGTTAATAAAATCCCTAAAGCTAAAAAGAAAAAATTCACAATCACCAATACAATCGTAAACCAAAACATGTTTTTTTGAGCATCTTTCAAATTTCTACAAGTTAGGTTTTTTTGCATCATATCTTGGTCTAAACCTGTCATTACAATAGCAATAAAGGCACCTGCTAAAAACTGTTTCCAAAAGAAATTTCCAGCTTTTATATCGTCAAAAAAGAAAATTTTAGCGTATTTACTATCAGCAACATACGAAAAAATGTTATGGATTTCAAGCTCATCAGCTATTGTATAAATGCAAATGCCCACTGCAATTAGCATAAATAATGTTTGTAAAGTATCTGTCCAAACAATCGTTTTAATTCCGCCTTTAAAAGTGTAAATCCAAATCAATAAAATAGTGATGCAGACTGTTATCCAAAATGGCACTCCAAGGCCATCAAACAAGATAATTTGCAAGACATTTGCCACTAAAAACAATCGAAATGACGCACCAATTGTTCTAGAAAGTAGAAAGAAACTTGCGCCCGTTTTGTACGAATATTCTCCAAATCGACCTTGCAAATAGGTGTAAATGGATGTTAAATTTAGACGATAATATAAAGGTAATAACACCAAACCAATTACTGCATATCCAACAATATACCCCAAAACCATTTGCATATAACTCATGCTTTGCGCTTCAACCCAACCTGGAACAGAGATGAATGTTACTCCAGATAACGAGGCTCCAACCATGCCAAAAGCGACTAAATACCAAGGTGAAGCATTATTTGCTTTGAAAAAAGTAGCATTATTGGCAGATTTTCCAGTGAAAGCTGCAATTAAAATCAATACTGAAAAATAAGCGAAAATTAGAAGAATGATGTGTATTGGATTCATTTATAAAATAAAAATTATGAATTACGAATATATGATTTTTAGAGAATAGAAAAGAGAGAAAAGAAAATAGTTGCAAACGTCTTTTTTCTTTATTCCTTAATCTTAATTCTCTTAAATTTGCAACTATGGATTTTTCTTCAAAATTATTAGAAAACGCAGTTAACGAAATGTCGCGTTTGCCAGGAATTGGTAAAAGAACGGCTTTGCGTTTGGTGTTGCACTTATTAAAACAGCCCAAAGAAAACACAACCTATTTATCGGAAGCATTATTGCATTTGAGAAATGATGTAAAAAATTGCGAAAAATGTCACAATATTTCTGATACAATTTTGTGCGCTATCTGTAATAACCCAAAAAGAAATCCAGCAATTGTTTGTGTTGTTGAGGATATTAGAGATGTTATGGCGATTGAAAGCACGTCACAGTTTCATGGTTTGTATCATGTTTTGGGTGGTAAAATTTCGCCAATAGAAGGAATTGGACCAAGAAATTTGAATATTGATTCTTTGATAAATAAAGTTGAAAATGGAGAAATAACCGAACTTATTTTTGCGTTAAGTTCAACCATGGAAGGTGATACTACCAATTTTTATATTTTTAAACAACTAGAAAAATTCAATATTACGATTTCTACGATTGCAAGAGGAATTTCGGTAGGTGATGAATTGGAATATGCTGATGAAATTACTTTAGGTAGAAGTATTGTGCATAGAATTCCATTTTCTCAATCTCTAAAAGCATAAAAAAAGCTGCCTTAAAGTCATTCAAGGCAGCTTTTTTATTTTTTAACTTTTATATTATTTCTTTTAAAAGAATAAAAAGCCATAAAAGCACTAATAATCATTAAAAATGCCGCTAATAAAAAAGGAGCGCCTGCAAACTGAAAGGGCGCATCATTATGAGTAAAATAATAGAAAATTCCGGTCATTAAAGGCGGACCTACAATTGCTGAAGCACTCATTAAACTTGATAAAGTTCCTTGTATTTCTCCTTGTTCAGATGAAGATACTTGGTTAGAAATTACAGCTTGTAAAGCAGGACCTGCAATACCACCCAAACAATAAGGAATTAAAAAGACAAACATCATCCAACTTTCAGTAGCAAAAGCAAACAATAACATGCCTAAACTGTATAAGAAAAAACCAATATAAATACTTTTTTCATTTCCTAATTTTGGATTTAAATAGCGTATTAATACACCCTGAACCAAAGCAACTAACAAGCCAATGACACCCAAAGAAATTCCAACCATTTTTTCATCCCAATTAAATTGATACATGGTAAAATAGCTCCAATTGCTTTGTATGGCATGTGAGGCAACGTATAAAATAAACATGGATATCACCAATCCAATTAATTTTGGGTATTTTTTTAAATGGAGAAAGCTTCCTATAGGATTTGCTCTTTTGATATCAAATGCTCTTCTATTTTCTTTGGATAAAGACTCAGGAAGAATAAAATATCCGTATAAGAAATTTAGAAAACATAAAATTGCGGTTGCATAAAAAGGAACTCTAGCCCCATATTGCCCTAATAAACCTCCAATAACAGGTCCAATGATAAAGCCCAAACCAAAAGCTGCGCCAATCATTCCAAAGTTTTTTGCTCTGTTTTCTGGAGTACTAATATCTGCAATATAAGCAGATGCAGTTGTAATACTTGCGCCAGTAATTCCCGCAATAATTCGTCCTATAAATAACCAAGTAATTGTTGGTGCTAAGGCGAGTAAAATATAATCTAAAGTAAATCCAAAAAGAGATAATAATATAATGGGTCTTCTCCCAAATTTATCACTTAAATTACCTACAAAAGGAGCGAATATAAATTGTGTAATTGCATAGGCAAACGTAAGCCAACCTCCAATTTTGGCAGCTTCGCTAATATCACCCTGAATTAATTCTTCTATTAAAGCCGGAATTACAGGTATAATAATTCCCCAGCCAATAACATCAATAAGGAGAGTTATAAAAATAAAACCTAAGGCTGCTTGTTTGTTGTTTTTTTTCATTGATACAATTCAAGCACAAATAAAGGAAAAATTACTTGTTAATTGTATGATCGTTTTTAGATTCTTGGATATCGTTGAGTATTTTTTTTTCAGCATTATCCCACGATTTTTTTTCGCGTATTTTTTTATACAATTTGATGCTAATCATTAAAACGACTCCAAATACAATAATACCTGCTACTCCCCAAATCCAATTGATAGCACTTTTTAGAGTTACTAAAAAAACCACTGCAAATAAGATAATGGTGGCAACTTCATTCCAAATTCGGAGTTTAAAAGCGGAATATCTAATAATATCTTTTTGCAATTGACTGTAAATTCGTTGACAAGAATAATGGTACAAATACAAGGCAAAAACAAAGGCAAGTTTTATCAACATCCAAGGTTGGGAAAGATAATATGGATTTTCATATAGCATCCAAAAAGCAAAAATACTCGCTAAAATTGCAGAAGGCCACGTAATAATGTACCACAATCTTTTGCTCATTAATTTGTATTGATTTTGTAAAATATATTTTGCAGGTTCTGTTTTTTCCTCAGCCTCCACTTGATAAATAAACAAACGAACAATATAAAATAAACCCGCAAACCAAGTGATTACAAAAATAACATGTAATGATTTTATGTATAGAAAATCCATAATGTAAAGTTAGTTTAAAAGTTCAAAGGTTTCAAGTTTTAAAGTTTAAAAATTTTAATAATTGAAGTTTTCAACTGTAAACTATGACTGAAAACCGAGATTGAAAACTATTTATTTTTCTATTCTTCAATCCAATTTACCAATACATCAACCCAATCATCATTATCATTGATACATGGAATTGCATAAAATGCTTCACCACCAGCTTTTATAAACTCTTCTTTACCTTCCATGGCAATTTCTTCTAAAGTTTCTAAACAATCAGAAACAAATGCAGGCGTTACAACTGCTAATTTTTTTATACCTTCTTCTGGATATTTTTCCAATAATTTATCTGTGTAAGGTTGCAACCATGGATCTCCAGCCAATCTAGATTGGAAAGAAACAAAATATTGATGTGGTTGTAACCCTAAATATTCTACAACTTGTTTAGTTGTTTCATAACATTGGTGTTTGTAACAAAATTCATGCGCTGGAGAACTTGTTTTACAGCATTCAAAATTTACGCTATCATTCGGTTTACAATGGTTTTTTGTAATGTCGGATTTACGAACATGTCTTTCTGGAATTCCATGATAGGAAAATAATATTTTATCCCATTCTTTGCCATCTAAATGGTTTTTAATACTATCAGCTAACACTTTTATATAGTCTTTTTTGTGATAAAAAGCAGGAATGTGTTTGAGCTTCATTTGAGGAAAAAACGTTTGTCTCAATTCTTCTGCCAAAACCATAATTGTATCGGTTGTGGCCATTGCATGTTGTGGATACAATGGCACAATTAAAACATTTGTTACACCTTTATCATGCAATTCTTGCAATCCCATTTTTATAGATGGAGTTCCATAACGCATTGCTAATGCAACAGGTAATGTTGTTTTCTTTTGTACTTTGTTTAACAATCTTTCTGATAAAACAATTAATGGAGAACCTTCATCCCACCAGATTTTTTTATACGCTTTTGCAGATTTTTTTGGTCTTGTATTTAAAATAATTCCTCTAACCAA
>JANQTK010000361.1 GCA_030731695.1 Polaribacter sp. | reverse complement strand
GCCAAAAAAGCAACCAACACAATAATTGACAAAAAAGTAATCAACAAATAATCAACATCATTAATACAATAATCATCAAAATGAATGATTTTATAAAATGGTAAAATCGAAAGAATTATTAATAAGATGTATCGTTTTCTAATTTTCATAATTAAAAGCCTTTTACTAATTTTTCTTTTTGATATAAGTCTGCAATTGTTGGGTTTTGTTTATTTGATTGTAGCAATTCAAACTCATCACCAACTTTTACATAACCAGTTTGAATGACCTTAAAATACACACCACAATATGTCGTATTCCAAAACTGCTTTACAATTTTCATATCATTAAAACGAACGCCCAATTTATAACATGGATTTCGTTGCAAAGTAGCTTCCAAAATGGCATCTCCTACTTTAAAAGTATCACCAACATGAATGGTAGTTTCGTCTAAATCATCAATTGTGAGGTTTTCTCCAAACATTCCAAATTGCCACTCTAAAATTGTGAATTTTGGTTTCCAAAAATCATAGTGTTTTGCTGAATATCCATAAACAGCTTGCAAAATTCCTCCATGCCATTTGGTATCACAAATAGCATCATTTTTCACTTTTTCAGCATCTAAAAATATGGGGGAATCAACAGGAAATTTAAAAATTCCTGTAGTAACTTTTTTATTCTTGTAGATGATTTCTTTAGGTACGCCCAAATTTGTTGCTATGATTTTCATGATTATTTATTAGAAAATTTTGCCAAAGCGTTTTTTGTAAATTCAGACAATACCAATTCTCCAGTAATTGCAGCTCTTTCATTTAATAATTCGTTCCAATGATTGGTGTTTTGCCATAACACTTTTTTCATAGCTGATAAAGCTTCTGGATTGTAAGATGCTAATTTTGAAGCCAACAATTCCAACTCATCATCCAATTCTTTGATGGTTTCAAAAACCTGCGCATACAACCCTTTTTCTTTTGCCCAATAAACATTTTTCCATGAAGTAGCATCTAAAGTCATTTCAGATAATGCTGCCAAACCCATTTTTCGTTCAATGGCTGGTGCTATCACAAAAGGTCCAATTCCAATACTAATTTCTGATAATTTAACAGCTGCTTGTTCAGTTGCCATAGCATAATCACAAGCTGCAATTAAACCAACTCCTCCTCCAACTGCTTTTCCTTGAACACGTCCAATAATTAATTTTTCGCAAGTTCGCATGGCATTGATTACGTTTGCAAAACCTGAGAAAAAACGTTTACCATCCTCCAAGTTTGAAATGGCTACTAATTCATCAAAAGAAGCACCTGCACAAAAAGCTTTTTCTCCTTCTGACTTTAAAATTATAATGGAAACTTCTTCGTTTTTCGATAGTGAATTTAGTTCATTTGTCAAGCGTAATAACAACTCACTTGGAAAAGAATTACTTGCAGGATGACCAAACTCGACAGTAGCAATCTTGTTTTGAATATGAGTGAATAGACTTCCGTTTTGTCTAGTAGTATTCATAGGAGATTAATTTTATCAAAAATAAGTCTTTATTCTTAAAATATCAATCAAAAAAACACAAAAGAAAAACCTCAGTAAATCTTACATTTTTACTGAGGTTTGTATATAAATTGAATACAAATAAATTACCCTACAATATTTACAATTTTACCAGGAACAATAATTACGTTTTTAGGTGCTTTGCCTTCTAATTGAGCAATTGTTTTTTCGTGATTCATGACTGCTTTTTCAATGTCTTCTTTTGATAAATCTAAGGACAACTCTAAAGTAAAGCGCATTTTCCCATTGAATGAAATTGGATATACTTTTGTGCTTTCTACCAAATGTTTCGCATCAAATACTGGAAAAGAAGCTATTGAAATAGATGTTGTATGCCCTAATTTACTCCATAATTCTTCTGCTATATGAGGTGCATATGGTGATAATAAAAT
>JANQTK010000360.1 GCA_030731695.1 Polaribacter sp. | reverse complement strand
TCAACAAACTTTTCAAGACGTGATTGGCTAAAAAAAAGCACCCTTACTTTAGGAGCCTTAACCTTAATTCCAACTGAAATATGGAGTAGTAATGTGCTAAAAGCGCAAAAAGAAAATCGCACGTTCTTATACAATTCAAGCAATTATTTTAATGAGTTTACGCCACCAATTGTCGAAGAAAATGAATCATTAGTTATTTTAAGAGCGAATGAAAATCCGTACGGACCACCACCAAAAGCAGCAAAAGCGTTTCAGGATGAGGTGTTTACAGGAAATCGTTATTCTTGGAAAACCTTGGATGATTTGATGGAAACCATTGCTAAAAACGAAGGAATAAGTACCAATCAAATTTTAATGGCTCCAGGATCCTCAGATATTTTAGAAAAAGTAGCTATGGTACTTTTTCAAAATGGTGGAAATGTAATTAGTGCCGACCCAAGTTATATGTCGTTAATGATTGTCGCAAAAGCAGTTGGAGGTCAATGGAAATCGTATAAATTGTTAGATGATTCTCAGCACGATTTAGATGCCATGGAAGCTGGCATTGATGCAGATACAAAACTCGTTTACATTTGCAACCCAAACAATCCAACAGGCTCTATTACGGATGCTAAAAAATTACGTGACTTTTGCAGCAGAGTTTCTGAAAAAGTCCCTGTTTTTGTAGATGAAGCTTATATAGAATTGTCTAAAAACGGTTTGAAAGATTCTATGAATACCTTAGTTGCCGAAGGAAAAAACGTGATTGTTGCACGAACTTTTTCCAAAATTCATGGAATGGCAGGTTTGCGAATTGGCTATGCAATTGGCAAAAAAGAAACCCTAGACAGCATCAACGAAATAACAAGAGGTGGCATGGGAATTACTGGACCATCTATTGCTGCTGCAAGTGCAAGTTTGGCAAATACTGATTTTTTAGACGATTGTAAATCAAAAATTACTGCAGCTAGAGAATACACCATTTCATACTTAAAAGCTCAAAATTTTTCGTGCTTACCTTCTGAAACCAATTTTGTGATTTTTGAAATCCCTATGGATGGAAAAGTATTTTTAAAACAAATTTATGCTAAAAACGTAGCCGTAAGATCGTTTCAATTTTGGGATAAAAATTGGTGTAGGGTAAGTATTGGCACTATGGACGAAATGAAACTTTTTACCAAAGCAATGGGAGAGATTTTTGCCTAGTAATCTATGGATAATGCACTAGAAAAATCCATTTCATTCCTGCTATTTATTGTTATTGGAATTCTCTTGAAAAAGAAAATTTCAAAAGCCGAACAAACCAATGGCATCAAAAGCATTATTTTAACGATTGCTTTACCAGCAACAATTTTTATTGCGCTGTTAAAAATTCATGTTACTAGCAATTTGTTATGGTTGCCTGTAATTGCGCTATTTTTCAACAGTATTCTGTTTTCAATAACGCCTCTATTATTAAAAATTATTGGAGTTTCCCCAACATCTCCTTCTGGCAGAAGTGCGCAATTATTAATTCCTTCTTTAGCTCCTGGATTGTCTTGTTTTCCTTTTATCTTAGAATTTTTAGGAAACGATTCTTTAGCAAAAGCAGCAATGGCCGATTTGGGAAACAAGTTTTTTGTGTTGTTTCTCTTGTATTTGATAGCATTGAAATGGCATTACAAAAATGCCATCGATTTTGGAAAAACATCCGTAAAATCAAAACTAAAATCGCTATTCAAAGCACTAATTTGTGAACCTGTAAATATGTTTATTTTTGTAGCGCTTGTATTAATTTTTTCAGGAATTACATTTGATAAAATCCCAAATTTTATAGCATCAACCATTGATAGACTCAGTTTGATGATGACACCTTTGGTACTTTTATTTATTGGATTGGCAGTACAATTAAAAAAGAAGCAGTTTTTCCAAATCTTTTCTTTGTTATTGTTAAGAGCTTCCTTTACA
>JANQTK010000359.1 GCA_030731695.1 Polaribacter sp. | reverse complement strand
AGGCCGAAAAGAACGATTTGTTTTTACCAAAAACGATTCTGTATCAAGATAAAAACACGTGCGCAATTCGATTTGGATTTGGACATTTAAATGAAGAAGAAATAGAGATTGTTGTAAAAAAACTAAAAGAAGCTTATGAGATGGTTTTACAAAAGTAACTTTTTGTGTCAACTTACCTCATTATTTCTTTAAGCTTTTTGGTATCTTTACAATTATTATCATATTCAATGAAAACCTCAAAAAATCTTATTTTTTTTACTCCAAAACCTTCCACTTCTGATGGCGCTTTTTTATTAGACACTGGAATTTCTGCAGGTTTTCCAATTCCTGCTGATGATTTTGAAGCAACCAAAGTTTCTTTAGATGAAGAACTTATCAAAAATAAAAATGCTACTTTTTTTGCCAAAGTAAAAGGTCAATCAATGATTGGTGCTGGTTTGAATGACAATGATTTGCTAGTAATTGACAGAAGTTTACAGCCCGAAAATAACAAAATTGCTGTTTGTTTTATTGATGGCGATTTTACGGTAAAAAGACTCAAAGTAGATAGTAATGGGATTTGGTTGCAACCAGAAAATCCAGATTATCCTATTATAAAAATCACAGAAGAGAATGATTTTATGATTTGGGGAATTGTAACAAACGTAATTAAGAAATTGTAGTTATTAAAAATTTCGAAAGATTTTATTCATAAAAAAAACGCTGAACTTTCGTTCAGCGTTTTCTATTAATTTTAAAAATAATTAGTTTTTTAATGGTTTTTCACGATTCATTTCAATCATGTCAACATCTGTGTTTTCGACTCCTAAAAGGTGTTTGCTGAAATAATCTGCATTCATCCAAAAGAAATATTCTCTTTCAGTAAAACCGTGTCTGCTTCCAGGAAACAAGATAAAATCAAAACGTTTGTTTGCTTTTATAAACGCACTTACCATACGAATGGTACCTGTTGGATGCACGTTATTATCAACATCACCAGTTGCTAATAAAATTTTTCCTTTTAAATTTTGCGCTAACGTTTGGTTTTTGTCAATCAAGTATTTGTATTTGATATTTCCTTTATCATCCGCTTCTTCTTTAATTCCATGATGTGTCTCACTCCACCAACTGTTATACACTGTATTATCGTGATTTCCTGCGGATGAAATTGCCACTTTAAAGAAATCAGGATATACTAACATGGCTGCTGTTGACATAAATCCTCCTCCAGAATGACCGAAAATTCCCACTTTTTCAATATCAATAAAAGCGTGTTTATCCGCCAATTGTTCCGCTACATATTTTTTATCAGCCAAACCATAATCTCTCAAATTTCCGTAACCAAATGTGTGATACCATTTTGAACGATCAGGATGTCCTCCTCTATTTCCAAGGGTAATTACAATAAAACCAACTTGTGCAAGCCTGTCTGTTCTATCCATACTCACTGAAAATGATTTATTTACAGCTTCAGTTTGTGGTCCTGGATACACATATTCAATGATTGGATATTTTTTGATAGAATCAAAATCATAAGGCTTATACATTACTCCATAAATATCTGTAATTCCGTCATCAGCTTTCACTTTAAAAGGCTCAGGAAATTGATATCCAGAAGCAAATAATTGCGATAAATCTGCTTCTTCTAATTTCATTACCAATTTTCCATTGGAATCTCTCAATTCTGATTTTGGAATGGTATTTACTTTCGAGAAATTACTTACAAAATACTGATTTGAATCTGCCATTTTTACACTCGAATTAAAATCTCCAGGATTTAAAGGAGTTAATCCTGAACCATTTAAGTTGATTTTATACATGTGTAAATAATATGGATCTTCATCTTTCGGAATTCCATTTGCAGAAAAATATAAGGTGCGTGATTTTTCATCAATTCCTTCAAATGAATCTACATGAAAAGGTCCATTTGTTACTTGATTTTTTAAATTTCCATTGGAATCATATAAATAGAAATGTCCCCAACCATCATTCTCTGCCCAAAACAAAATTTCTTGTTCGTTATTAAATAAAATAATCGATTTTCCACGACTTTCAATATACACATTTGAGTGTTCTTTGATGATGGTTTTTACTTCTCCAGTTGCAATATCTGCTACATGAACATCCAATCTTTTGCGATCTCTACTTACTGTATTGAAATATATTTTATTCTTTTTTGACAATAATAAGGTAGGATTGTGTTCATCTCTTCTAGATGATTTTTCTCTTGGGAATCTATAAATACTTACAGATTGTTGAATGGTAGAATCTAATTTTATTTCCATTTTTGATTTGCTTGCCATATCAAAAACCAGCATTTCTTCTTTATAAAATTCTTGCTCACCTGCCATGTGATATTTATACGTTTCCAATTCTGGTCTGCCACTTTTTGTAGCGTGAATTACCCACAAATCCTCAATATGTCTAGAATCTGTTCTTGTAGTAACAAACTTTTTAGCATCATGTGTCCAGAATCCTCCTAAGTATTTTCGGTCGTCTTTTTCTTTGATTTTTTCTTTGTCTGTTTTCCCAAAAGAACCTCCACCATAACTAAAGTTTTCTTCACCATCTTTGGTCCATTGATTTTCTACAATCGTCGAATCTTTTTCATTTTTAACCGCTTTTAAAAAGTTTGCTTTGTCCATCCAAAAGATGTTATTGTGTTTAGAAAACAATACAATTGAACTATCAGGAGCAATATTTGCCCAACTTTTCCACTTTTCTTCGGGTGCTTTATCGTTGTCTAAAACTTTCAAACCATTTCCTCCTAAAGTATATTCAAAGTGATAAATTTTCTTTACTTTTTTTGGAGTTCCTTTTTTCTTTTTATCATCTTTTTTTGTGTCATCTTCTTTTTCATCAACCTCTTCATTAGAAGTTACATAAAAACGAATTGCTTTTTCGTCTTTGGTAAATGTAAAATTGAAACGAGGTAAATGTTTGGCTTCATAAGGATCTTTGGTAATTTCAGATAGCCATTTTGCCATTTTAACATTGTCGAAAAGTGGTGATTTTGTTTTTTTATCAGCATCAACTAAATAATATTTTGAGCCTTCAGAAGCAGTTTTATACTGATACCAAAAACGATTTCCTTTTTGCAACCAATTTGGATTTACAGTGGTGGAATGCACCATTTTTGCAATATTTTCAGGTGAAAATCTGGCAGCTTGCCTGTAATTTGGTCTAGGAGTTTCTTGCGCAAAAACTATGGTAGTAAACAGAGCACAAAGATAAATGACAACTGTATTTTTCATAAAAAAGTGTTTGATTAAATTTGAATTAAAAAGCTAAAGTTCTTTAAAAGGATTTACATGACAAATTATTACCCCTTTTTTGTTAAAATTTTAACAATACTAAATCAATTTAAATTCCTTTTTTCAATGAAAAATCGCTTTAAAATTTGCGAACAATCGTTCTCTAAAATTCCACCAAGAACAAGGGTTTTAGGATGCAACGTGGTTTTTAGATGAACAAAACCCCTTTCAAGCTCAGAAGCGCCAAAGACAATTCTGCCAATTTGTGTCCAATAACTTGCGCCTGCACACATTTGGCAGGGCTCTAAAGTAACATATAAAACACAATCTTTCAAATACTTACCTCCCAAAAAATCAGCTGCAGCAGTGAAAGCTTGCATTTCTGCATGTGCAGTCACATCATTCAATGTCTCTGTTAAATTGTGCGCTCTTGCAATAATTTGATTTTTAAAAACAATAATTGCCCCTACAGGAACTTCGCCTTTTTCGAAAGCAATTTCAGCTTCTTGCAACGCTTTTTTCATAAAATAAGTGTCGTCAAATGGTTCAATCATGTGTTTGTATTTTTTGAAATTCTAAAGTACACTTTTTTAGAATACATTTGTAATTCTTTTCATCAATTTTAAAAACACAAAAGTTAAATCGTATTTTTGCAACATGACAAAATCGTTGTTAGAAACTATTTCAAATCCATCAGATTTAAGAAAATTACATCCAACTCAATTGCCAGTTTTGGCAAAAGAATTGCGCGAATTTATTATTGATATTATAGCAACCAAAGAAGGGCATTTAGGTGCAAGTTTGGGCGTTGTTGAACTCACGATAGCATTGCATTATTTGTTTGACACTCCAACAGATTTGTTGGTTTGGGATGTAGGTCATCAAGCATATGGTCATAAAATTTTAACGGGTAGAAAAGCTGTTTTTAGTACCAATAGACAATTTGGTGGCATTGCAGGTTTTCCGTCAAGAAAAGAAAGTGAATTTGATGCATTTGGTGTAGGACATTCTTCAACGTCAATTTCTGCGGTTTTAGGAATGGCGATTGCTTCATCCATAAAAGGAGATTTGGAAAAGCATCATATTGCAGTGATTGGAGATGCCTCTATTGCAAGTGGAATGGCGTTTGAGGCGTTGAATCATGCAGGCGTTTCTGATGCAAATATTTTGATTATATTGAATGATAATGCGATTGGAATTGACCCATCAGTAGGCGCTTTAAAAGAATATTTAACCAAAGTAAAAACCGATAAAAAACTTGCGGCTCAAAATAATATTATCAAAGCATTGAATTTTGACTATTCAGGTCCAATTGATGGTCATGATTTGCCAAAATTATTATCAGAATTATCAAGATTAAAAGCGGTTAAAGGTCCCAAATTTTTACATGTCATCACCACAAAAGGGAAAGGAATGCAAAAAGCCGAAGAAGACCAAGTAACGTATCATGCACCTGGAAAATTTGATAAATTGTCTGGTGAACGCATTCCTAAAGATAAAAGTCTGTTTACAAAATATCAGGATGTTTTTGGAAAAACTTTGGTAGAATTGGCAACAAAAAATGAAAAAATTGTAGCAATCACACCAGCAATGCTGACAGGAAGTTCCTTGAATTTAATGCTGGAAAAGTTTCCAAAAAGAACTTTTGATGTTGGAATTGCTGAACAACATGCAGTAACGTTAGCTGCAGGAATGGCAACCCAAGGATTGATTCCGTTTTGTGCTATTTATTCTACATTTTTGCAACGAGCTTATGATCAAGTGATACATGATGTTGCTTTGCAAAATTTGCCCGTAATTTTTTGTTTAGACAGAGCAGGTTTGGTTGGCGAAGATGGAGCCACACATCATGGCGTTTTTGATATTGCGTATTTGCGTTGCATTCCGAATTTAATAATTGCAGTTCCTAGCAATGAAATTGAATTACGAAATCTATTATTTACGGCTCAAAAAGGATTAAAAAATCCGATTGCAATTCGGTATCCAAGAGGATTTGGACGTATTGTTGACTGGCAAAAACCTTTTGAGGAAGTTGAAATTGGAAAAGGAATTTGTTTGCAAAAAGGAGGTAAAATAGCTGTTTTAGTAATTGGTGCTATTTTAAAAAATGCCCAAGATGCAATCGAAAAATCAAAAAATAAAAATACATTTTCATTGTATGATATGCGTTTTGTAAAACCTTTAGATGAAAATTTATTGCATGAAATCTTCACAAATAATGAAAAAATAATCACGATAGAAGATGGGGTTATTTCTGGAGGATTTGGAAGTGCTATTTTAGAATTTGCAGCAAAAAACAACTACAAAAACGACATTAAAATTCTAGGAGTTCCTGATGAATTTATAGAACATGGAAGTGTAAACCAATTGCAGCATAAATTACACTTGGATGTAATAAGTTTGACAAACTATTTTGATTTATTATCATAAAAAAAGACGCCTAAAGTGGCGTCTTTTTTCTTATCTTGGTATTTTATTCGAGTCTAATGACTCTTTTCTTTTAATCTTAAATAAAGCAAATTTTTCTTTACTTTTTTCTAAATACGAAACCACAATTTCATCAGATTTTAATTCAAACGGAATTTTACTTTCTTTTAAAGCTTCTTCTTTTGGTAAGATTATGCTTGCTATAAAAGTAATTGAGTCTTTTGAAACTAACTTTGCAAATTGATTTTTAAAATAAACACCCTTGATTTCGGTATTTTCTATATCATCTGTATTTGCTGAGATAATTGTAATTTCAGCAAAACTATTCCCTTCTTTTATTGCTGATGGTGTTTCTTCAAAAAAAGCTTCTTTTAGCTGAAATCTGGGTGTTTTTTGTAAGAAAAATTTTCCTGATTTACATCCTGAAACAACAATTATCAATAAAATCAATGTTTGTTTCATCTATTAATTTTTTACAAACTTTTTAGCAATTGCTTTATTATTTACGTTTACTTGCACAAAATAAACTCCTTTACTTAAACGCGAAACATCAATAGTTTTGTCTTTTAAAGTTCCTTTTTTAACGACACTTCCTCTGACATCCGAAATAGTAAATCTTGTTTTATCATTGAACTCAAATTGATTGCTAGCAAACTTCAATTCGAAAATTGTTGGATTTGGATATAAAACCATATCCACTTTACTTGTAGCAAAATCATTCGTAGAAAGTGTTCCTGTTACTGTGGTTTCATACATTCCATTCCCATGAGTTCCTACTAATAATTTATTATCTGATGGTCTGTAAACCAATCCACTTACTACTGCTAATCCGATTGTATTTGGTGCTTCTAAAATCCAATCTTGAGTTGTTGGATTTGTTGAACTATACAAACCTCTTGCAGTTCCTATAAAATATCTTACTTGCCCATTGCTAACAGTTATTGCTGCTGATCTTATTGAATGTACATTTAAGTTTCTTTCAACCTCTATCCAAGTTGGAGTTGCTGAAGTAGCATTCGTTGTTAAAAAAATACTTTTAACGTTATAATTAGAGTAAGTAACCATAACTATATCATTATTTGTAGGATGAATTGCAATGTCAGAAACATACTGACCTCCACTTCCATCTATATTAACTTCTGCTAAACCTTGTGGAGTTATATCAATTGCAGCATTGATATTTGCAACATTTTGAGGATCATTAATTTTAAAGATAGACCCTTTTTCACCACCTATTAATAAAAAGCTAGATGCAGGATTGTAAGTCCCTCTTGTAGTTTCAAAAGCAGAGATTCGCTCACTAAGATTTAGACTTCCCAGGTCTGTCCAAGTTGTTCTTGTTACTGCTGGTGCATTTGTAGTTCTCAACAATTTTTCACGACTTGCATAATATATTGTAGCAGGATTATCTGGGTCCATATGAAAATAGGTTACAAACTTACTTGGATAATTATCTTCAGTATTTGGAATTCTTGGAGTAATATTCGCAGTTAAAAATTCCTTATTTCCTCTGTACATACTTCCATTTTGAGTTGAAGCATAAATAATATAATTAGTTGCGTCTGATTTTGTAACAGCAACAGATGCTCCATCTCCACCGAAATAATCTCTCATTGTTGTTAAATCAGAAATTGGAGTTACAAAAGGATCTGAAAGACTAGCACTAATCCCTCCAACTGTCGTTCCATTATCTTGAGCACCACCAATGATAAAATCGCTACCAGACTCATTCAACATATTTACATGATAGTATTGGTATGTTTGATAATTATTATTGAGATTAATCCAAGCAACACTACTTTGGGTAACATCTTCTGTTTTATGAACACCACCATCTGTTCCAGAATATAATATTTTTGGATTATTTTTATCAAATAATAAAGCATGAATATCTGGATGATGATTTACAAAACCAGCATCATACAAACTATACCCTTCATTATTTTTATACCCACCAATTCTTCTTTCAAACATGGCATCAGTGGTTATATTATTAATTTTATAAATATTTGTACCTCCAATTACAACAAAATTCTCATTATCTGGCTTAACCGAAATCACTAAATCATACCCTCCTTGTATCGAAAACGGATCGTTTCCTGAGCTGTTTTTGGTTGCGCCATCTTCATCTGGTAATTTAGTAGAATAGTTTGTCCAAGTTGAATTTGTTGCATTGTATCTCCATAAATCAGCTTCTAATTGTGGACTTGTTGGGGGGTTGTTATTTTTCCCATTATTGTATAAAGCATATACTAAATTTTCATTTGAAGGAGCAATAGCTAGTGTAATCCTTCCAACCGCATTCCAATCTGTTGGTGTTCCATTCAATGCAATCTGCGTCCAAGAACGATTTCCTGTTGGAGAAGTCCAAACACCACCATTTGTTCTGTTTCCTTGAATGGCTGCATACACTATACCTGTTGTAGTAATAACTAAATCTGTCCAACCTGTATTACCTCCTGATATTGATAATTCTTCATTAACATTTGTACCATCAAACCTATAAATAGCACCTGCTGAACCAATAAATAAATGTCCAGTAGAAGGATGAACTTGCAAATCAATGATAAAATCTAAATAACTATCAAATGAAACAAAATTATTGTTATTTACAATTTCAGGAATTTGATTCCAAGTAACACCATTATTTGTTGATTTCCATATTCCATATCCAATATAAGTACTTGCCAAACTGGCACTATTTCCTGACCATTCTCCTGTACCATAATACCAAATATTTTGAAAACCTGGTCTTGGATCTTGTGCAATTGCGGTTACGTTATGAATTTCATCATTTGGCGAAACTTTAACCCAAGATGCCCCTCCATTGGTAGTTCTAAACATTCCTCCACTTACACCACCTGCTAAAAAAGTATTTCCTGAAGCATCTGTAATATCTTGAGCGAAAGCTCTTGTTCTTCCACCTAAATTAGAAGGGCCTCTACTTATAAAAGTACTTGATGTTTTACTTTGAAAAATGAGTGCATTTTCTTTAGCAATCAAGGCATTTTCAAACTCTAACTGCTTTTGGTCTCTGGGGATTTCACCAGTTTTTGGATCTTTTTGCATATTAAAATCATGCAAAATTCTTTCTAAAGTTGCTGTTCTTTTCTCTTCTAATGTTTTCTTTTTCTTAACAAATGTTAATCTTTCTTCTTGATGAACATCATTCTTATTGTTTTGACACGATACTAAAACAAGCAAAGCGCATAAAAAAAGGAGTTGTAATTTTTTTTTCATATGAAATTATTATGAGTTTTGTTTTAAAAATTTCCGTTAAAAATAAACAATCTATTTAGTAATTAAATACTATTTCCTGTTAATTTTTTGTGGAGTCTGATGGCAAAACCATCAGACATGCCTGAGACATAGCTGCAAATACTCATAATTCTTTGGTATGTTGAGTTAGAATTTACCTGATATTGTTCAGGTAACATCCTCAATATCAACTTATCATAGTTTGATGCATTGCCATAAAATTCGTTATTAAATGCTGTTATAAAAACATCTAGTAAATCGGCAAGTATTTTATAACCAGCCACTTCTTTTTCAATAACTTCTTTGCTTTGATAAATTTTTGCAACACTTATTTTAATAATGTCATTAATTTGTGCTTCAAACTTGCATTTATCCAATAAAGAACGTTCAAATTCTCCTGTTAAAATTTTTGCTTCATTTGCTAAAAAAATATCCACTGCTTCATTAATCAACACTCCAATTGCCAACGCTCGTAAATAACTAACTCTATCTTTTTTGTGCTGTAAGGAATGATATTTTTTAATGTCAATGGTGTCCT
>JANQTK010000358.1 GCA_030731695.1 Polaribacter sp. | reverse complement strand
GTTTCAAAAAAAACGATTTATAAATATTTCAGTAATAAAACGGATTTAGTTACTGAAGTTACCAATACTATGTTCGAAAAGATTTCTTGTGGGATTGATCATGTTTGCGGTATTGACATGAATCCTATTGATGAAATCTTCGCCATCAAAAAATTGGTTTTAGAACATTTGAAGGATGAAAAATCTTCACCTCAATATCAATTGCAAAAATACTACCCAAAATTATTTTTAACTCTCAAACAAAAACAATTTCAAGTGATGCAAAAATGTGTCATTGAAAATCTTGAAAAAGGTGTTAAAATGGGTCTTTACAGAGAAAATATAGACGTTGATTTTGTTTCAAGAATTTATTTTATTGGAGTTACAGGAATTAAAGACAATGATATGTTTCCTTTAAAAAACTATGTAATGAAATCGTTAATGAACCAATATTTAGATTACCATTTGCGAGGAATTTGCACTCCAAAAGGGATTCTTCAACTAGAAAAACAATTAAAAGAAAATTAAGATGAAAAGAATTTTAGTCGCGGTAAGTATTCTTTTTCTAACGGCTGCAAGCGCACAAGAAAAAACGATGACTTTTTCTTTGGATGAGGCAATCAAATTTGCGTTAGAAAATAGTTATAACACAAAAGCTGCCAGAAATGACAGTAAATCTGCCAAAGAAAAAGTATGGGAAACAACTACTATTGGATTGCCGCAAATCAATGCAAAAGTTGATTATCAAAACTTTTTGAAACAACCAGTTTCATTGTTGCCTGCTGCTGCTTTTGACAATACCACTTCTACTGTAGAAACTGTAGAACAATATTTTAATTTGCAAGCAAACAGCAGACCTACTGCTCCTGAAGGATTTATTCCAGTTGTTTTTGGTACGAAACAAAACATGAATGCTTCTGTAACGCTCACTCAGTTGCTTTTTGATGGTTCGTATTTGGTTGGATTACAAGCAGCAAAAACCTTCCTGAAAATTTCTAACCAAGCAGAAGAAAAAACAGAACTCATTACTAGAGAAGCAGTTATCAATGCTTATGGAACTGTTTTGGTTACTGAAAATAGTGTTGCAATTCTGAAAAAGAACATTGAGATTTTAGAGAAGAACTATCAAGATGCCAAAAAGATTTTTGAAAATGGGCTGAATGAAGAGGAAGATGTTGAGCAATTGGAAATTACTTTAGGAAACTTAAAAAATCAATTGAAAAATGTTGAAAACATGCAATTGATTGCTTATCAAATGTTGAATCTTTCACTAGGAACTCCTAATGATACAAAGTTAGTTTTAACAGATTCTTTGGATGGATTAGCAACATCAAATATGAATTTAGCCTTGATTTCAGAAACATTTAGTATTGACAAACATATTGATTTTAAAATTGCTGAAAACGATCGTGAAACAAAACGATTGATGTTGAAACTTGAAAAAAGTAAATATTTACCAAGTTTAAATGCTTTTATCAATTATGGAACGCAAGCATTTTCTGATTCTTTTACCTTTTTTAACAATGATCAACGTTGGTTTCAACAATCCTTATTTGGAATTGGATTAAACGTACCTATTTTCAGTAGTTTTGGTAAAAATGCTACAACAGCTCAAGCTAAAATTGCCTTAGAAAATGCAGATTTACGATTAGAAGAAACCAAACAAAGACTTAGTTTACAAGCAGAAAAAGCGAAAAGCGATTATCAATTTAGTATTGAAAATTATCAAACTGCCAAAAGAAATGTTGGTTTGGCAGAAAGAATTGAAAACAAACAACGCATCAAATTTTTTGAAGGAATATCCTCAAGTTTTGATTTGTTACAAGCACAAAACCAATTATACGCACAACAACAAAATTACATTCAATCTATGCTTGATGTAATTGCAAAAAAAGCAGCATTAGAAAACGCATTAAATATTCCAATAAAATAAATAACTGAAAATGAGAACTGTATACATACTATTACTATCA
>JANQTK010000357.1 GCA_030731695.1 Polaribacter sp. | reverse complement strand
TTTAGAAATTATGGAAACATCAATAATCAAAATCGGAAATTCAAAAGGACTTCGTTTAAGTAAGACCATTTTAGAAAAGTATAATATTAAAGACAAGGTTGAACTTATCCTTGAAAAAGGACAGATAATTCTTAAACCAATCGCTTCACCAAGAAAAAATTGGGAAAAGGAATTTAAGAAAATGAGTGAAAATGGAGATGACAAGTTGCTAATGAACGATGTATTCGATGACGAAAACCTTGAGGAATGGAATTAAAACAATACTCAATTGTTCTTGTAAATCTTGATCCGACAATCGGGAGCGAAATAAAAAAGACAAGACCATGTGTGATCATTTCTCCAAATGAAATGAACAAGTATCTGAATACGATAGTTCTTGCTCCAATGACAACGAATCTGAAAAAATATCCGACTAGAATTTCTGTAAAACACAACGGAAAAAAAGGAATGATTGCAATCGACCAAATTCGAACAGTTGATAAAACCAGAATCATCCGAGTTTTTGAAAATCTGACAAAATCGGAAATTGAAAAATGCAAAGAAGTAATAAAAGAAACCTTTGTAGACTGAAAAAATTACTATTGCCAGTACCGTATAAAAAAAATTGCTATTTTTAGCTTTACCAAAGATGGTTGCTTTTTTGCCAACTTCAGAATTTCCTTCGGAAATTCCTCGTTCACAAAGTAAAAATATTCAAACAAAACAACGTTGTGGTTCCTTATCTGAAACTGCTAACCCATGATAGAATTCTTTAGAAATATTACAGAAAGTTTACTTGGGCACAATTTATAAAACTGATTTTTCCTTTAAAAATTACTCCTTCTCTCCCACTCAAATGCATTTTAAAACAGAAACGCCCGTTACAAGATTGTAACAGACGTTTCACCCAACCAAAACTAATCAAACAATGATTACTTTTTATATATTAAAATTGATAAACTACTGAGAGTTTCGCAAAAAACGGAGTTCCTGGTGTAAAATGAATTTCTTCTACGGAGTTAACCTCATTTTGCAATCTTGATTCTGTTGCAAACTGTGTTTCGTTCCAAGCTACATTGAAAAGATTTTCTACAGAAATTCCAAATGTGGTGTTTTTTAAATGGTAATTAATATTGATGTCACTCACAAAATATCCCTTTGCAACAATGCTATTGTCTTCATTAGCTGGTCTATCACCCAAATATCGATAATTAAAACTTCCTGAAAAATTCCCCATTTTTGTTAGAGAAAGCCCTCCAGCCATAGTGAAATTTGGTGCTAAAGGAATAAAATTTGCTCCTGAAATGGCTTCTAAACTTCTTGCTTTAGTAATTGTTGCATCCGAAGTGAAAAATAAATTATCAGTCAATTGATAACGCAATCCCAAATCCAAGCCAAAACGCTCCGATTTTCCTGATGGTTCAACAATTCCTGCATCACCAACATATACAAATTCTTCTTCTGAAAACAAATACCAAGCTGCAGTATTGATAACCAAATTTTTTGTTGGTTTCCAAATATTTCCGAAGTCTAAACCATAGGCTCTTGGCAGAATTTTATCTGCATCTTGTTGTAAAACAACTCTTGCATCATTCGAGTGAAAACCAATTCCTGATTTTAAAAACCACTGAATATCATCATTTGGTGTGTAAAAAAAGTTCAATTTTGGATTTACAATTGACTTGGTATTTGACAACGTTTCGTAATTGGTACTCAACGCATCATTGTATAAAAATTTGAAATAATCAAAACGCAAAGCTGGTGCAATCTTAAATTTTCCCAACTCGAAAGTGGCATTGTAAAAAGCATAGGCATTGGTTTGTTGAATATCGCCTAATCGAATGTTTTGTAAGATTTCTGTTCTGTTTCTAGTACTTGCTAATTGATTTGCACTGCTATTATCAAATCGAAAACCTATTCCTTTATTGATGGTAGTTTCTGTTTTTCCAGTATCTAAAATATCTGTAAACTGAACGTTCATTCCGAAAATATCACGTTCTTCAAATTGTTTAATTTGATCACCATCCACAGGGTTTTCTAGAAAAAAGGTAAAGTTCGAAAACAATTCAAAATTATAATTGCTATAAAAAGCATTTGCTTTTATGAAAGAATTGTCAGACAATGTTTTTTGTAATTGTACATTGATATTTGAACGTGATGTAGTTCCTCCTTCTGTATCATCAATCGCTCCAAAACGAGAAATCATTCCGTTATCAACAGCTCTTTGCGGAATTTGTCCTGAAGCATCCCATCTGCTTGTAAAATGCGAAGTTGTAAACGTCAACTTGTCTGAACCATTGAAATACGTATTGTATTTGGCAAATAAGTTCAATCTATTAAAGTTTTGTGGTGACTCAAAAGGCCCATCCGTTTCTATATATTCTACAGCTACATACGCATCATCATTGCTATTGTGATCTAATAAATTGAACATTCCTAGGGTTCTGAATGAATTGAAATCTCCATAACCAAGTGAAACTGTATTTGTTGGAAGGCTATTTTTAGTATCAAAACTTACATACCCAGCTGTATTAAAATCCCCCTGATTCGCATAATAAGGTCCTTTGCCAAAATCGATTTTTTGAATGGTTTCTGGGATGATAAAATGCAAATCACTATATCCTTGACCATGAGCGTGCGAAACCATATTGATGGGCATTCCGTCAACAGAAAGTGTAATATCTGTTCCATGATCAATATCAAAACCACGTAAAAAAATCTGTTCTGCTTTTCCTCCTCCTGCATGTTGACCAATGAACAATCCTGGTACTTTTCTCAAAATTTCTTGAGAGTTATTTACAGGATTCAATTCCAAATCAACACGCGCAATGGTTTTCAAAGCGTCTTTTTCTTTACCGATAATAAATTCATCCAACTGAAAAATATTGGTTTCTAGCGTAATGGTAATTCCTTCTTGCAATTGAGTTGCAGTGATTATAATAATTGCTTTTTTAAAACCTAAAATTCCAATTTCTAACTGATTTCCAGCAACTGTTTTGTCTACAATAAAATTTCCATTGCTGTCAGTATGTGTATGTGAATTGGTGTTTGTATTGAAAACATAAGCATTTTCAATAGGTTGATTCATAACATCCAAAACACGTCCTTTGAGTTGTTGTGCAATTGCCGAGAATGAACTTACAAATAAGGCAATTAAAAATATTCTTGTCTTCATTGTATTTGTTTAAAGTTTGGTTAAAATTTTAGCAGTATTTGGTCCTAATTCAAAGCTACTTTCTTTTAAATCAGCAAGTATTAAATTTGCTTCTTGAGTTTGGTTGTTTGCTTTTAAAATTTGTACTGCATGAAATAATAATTCGGGCTCAAAAGTATGGGGAATCACCTGTTTTTCTATAATACTTAACGCTTTTTTAACATCGCCATTTTTAAAATAAGCCCAAGCCAATAAGTCATATGATTGTGCTGTTGGTCGCTCTTTTACTTCACTTTTTGCAATTTCTATGGCTTCTTTTATAGTTGCTTTATCTTCAACTAATAAAAGAACGTTGTATTTTGCATACATGACACCGTATTTTTGATTGTTAACTGCTGTAAAATACTGTTTGATTTGTTGTTCTTTTTCTGCAAAATTCCCCGAATATTCAGCGATTTCCGCTTTCAGCAAATGCAAATCAGGTGCCATGGTTTCTTGCTGAATTGCTGCTAAAATGGCTAAAGATTTTGCTGGATTTTTTTCGTGCGAGAAAACAATCCAAGCAATTCCTTTTTTCGCATAACTATTGTTAGGGTTTATTTCTAACGCTTTTAAATACGATTGATATGAATCTTGCAATCTGCCAGCATGACCATAATAATCGCCTAAATTGGTGTGTGCCCATTCTAACAACTCAGGTTTATTTGAATTTTCGATCTTTTTCAAGGCTTTTTCTAAATAGTTGATAGCACTTTCTAAATTCCCAATGGCATCACTAAATTTTGAGATTCGAATAAGATATTCAAAACTTTCAAAGTTTTTTACTTTCGATAAATAGTGTTCTGCCTTTTTGATGTTTCCTAATTCTAAATAGACATCAATCAGTTGAAATTCTGTTGATTGCAAATTTTCACCATTCTTTTCTGCTTTTAGTAAAAGGTTTAAAGCTTCTTTAAATCTGTGTTGCGAAACATAGTTTCTTGCCAAGCTTCGTAAATAGGCAGCATTGTCATAATTTGTTTTTTCGTTAACAATCAACAAATTATTTTCTGCATCTTTTAAATAGTGAATGTTTCCTGTGATAGAAAATAATTGCGTGTTTGCAGCTGCAATCTTTTGCAAATAAGGATATTGATTGGGTGTTGCTGCAAGTTTTACTGACCAAAACTCTAATTCTTTTTGAGCATTTTCTAACGAAATATTTTCAGTAACGTTTAAATATGTTGCATATTCTTTTGGATCGGTTATTTGCTGTTGAGTTTTTTTTGAACAGCTCACTACAATCAATAGTAGTAATGTGATGAATGAGGTTGTTTTCATGTGTTGGGTTTGTTTTGGGTTGGTTTTTTTAAAATAACTGGCGCATGTTTTAGGGGTTCATACGCCAGTTTATAAGGGGTTTTGTGTTTTTTAGGGGTAATTTATAATCTTACCAAGGACTTGCCAAGTATGGAAAAGATGTTAAAAATGGTTTGTCATTAGCATCTACATTATCGTTAGATAAAGTTGGATTTTCTGAAAAATCTTCTCCACCAAAAATCAATAATAACTCTACTGTTATTACATCATCTGCTAAAGCTCTTCCTGTCAATACATTTGTACCGTCAAAGAAAGTAGTTTTTCCATCTAATGAAACATTCAACACGTCAGTAGCTAACAATCCTGTGAAAGATGCTGCATCCAATCCTAAGGCATTTTTGTCACCTGCATTTGCAAATGCTGGACTCAATCCCATCAAATTTGTTTGAAACATAGATTGGAATGCAGCTCCTTGTTGAGAAGGCACAGTTGTGTTGAAAGTATTTTTACTTGCTGATGACACAAAAACCGTATTGACTGCTGGTCTTCCCATTTGATCTTTTTGCTCATACACTCCTGCAAATTGGTTGTCCATTTCGGACATATTATCGTCATTATCGTTGCAACTGATTACGAAAAGTGAAAAAGTTGCGATTGCTATGTATTTTAAAATTGGTAATTTCATGATATTGTTTTTTTAAAAGTTTGATGTTAATTATCTTTTTGTTTTTGCTTCAACCCAAGTATTGATACTTCCTGTTCCACCAATACTACTTTTTGGAACCTCTACTACGATTGATAACACATTTGATCCTGCAAACGTATCTGCTCCTGGATTATTGAAACCTGGCGCATTGCCTGCCAATATTGCTCCGTATTGAGCAAAATCCATAAAGAAAGGATCGTCTCTTGGTCCTGCAAAGAATTTCATTCCATTTTGGTTTGCAATAATTGCATTAGAACCATAAGGAGTAATTGCCACTTCCGATTTTGTTGACATTACGTTTACAAAACTGTTTAATCCTGGTGAAGCTGGTGCAGCAGGTCCAAAGAAATACATTTTTCCATTTCTTGGAATTGCCTGAATTACCAAATCTTCGATGTTGTCATCATTGGTATCAATGTTAAATTCAATCATTACATTTTCATCAAATGATGCACTTGCTGTTGCTGTTGGACTTAACAATCCTTGAATGTTTGCAACAAATACTAAGTTGTTGGTGTCTTCACCCTGAAAAGCATAGAAATCTGTAATATCTGCACTTGTTCCTTGTGTTGCAGGAGCATCAATATGATCTGCTGCAATTGCTACTAAACCAATAATCGCCGAGAAAATGGTTACTGCTAAAATTTTTGTTTTTTTCATTGTGTGAGTTTTTAATGTTTGTTTTAATTTGTTTCTCACACATACTTACGAGAGAATTTAAGTTCCGGTTTTAAAAAAGTTGATTTTTTTTTATTTTTTTTCTAAAACCCTTGATAATAAAGAGAAAATCAATAGAAAAAAATTCAGTCTCATAAAATATTTGTAGTATTGCAATACCAATTTGAATGCATTTTGAAAGAAACTAAGCCAAAAAAAGACTGGAAATCGCGTCTTCATGAAATTATTTATGAAGCAGAAACCAAAGAGGGAAAACTTTTTGATGTTATCCTACTCATCTTTATTCTTGCAAGTGTGGTTTTGGTGATGTTAGAAAGTGTACAATCTATCAATGAAAAATATTATACCATTTTAAATATATCAGAATGGATTATTACTGTTTTGTTTACAATTGAGTACATACTTCGTGTTATTTCCATAAAAAAGCCACTTTCCTATATATTCAGCTTTTACGGAATTATTGATTTACTATCTACAATACCAAAATATCTATCGTTTATTATTGTAGGATCGCACAATTTAGTTGCATTACGAGCCTTACGATTGTTACGTGTTTTCAGAATTTTAAAACTTACTCGTTATATTGGTGCATCAAACAATTTAATTTTAGCCTTAAAAGCAAGCAAAACAAAGATTGCTGTATTTTTGTTTTTTGTGATTATACTTTGTACCATTTTAGGAACCATCATGTATATCATTGAAGGTCAAGAAAATGGATTTACCAATATTCCAAAAAGTATTTATTGGGCAATAGTAACTTTAACTACTGTTGGATTTGGAGATATTACTCCACAAACTCCTTTTGGGCAATTTATTGCAAGTATTATCATGATTTTAGGATATGCTATTATTGCAATTCCTACTGGAATTGTAAGTTCAGAAATGACAAAAAACAATCAAAAAGTTGAAGATAATACAGAGGTTTGTCCTAATTGTTCAGCTGAACATCACAAAGAAAACGCAAAACATTGTTATCATTGTGGCAGTAAATTACATTCATGAATTCTCAGAAAACAAAAACGCTCATCACTATTGTTGGTCCAACAGCGATTGGAAAAACTGCTTTGAGTATTGAATTAGCAAATCATTTCAATGCTGATGTTATTTCTTGTGATTCGCGTCAGTTTTATAAAGAAATGACCATTGGCACAGCAGTTCCTGAAACTGAAGAATTGGCAGCTGCATCACATCATTTCATTCAAAATAAATCGATTTTTGAAGAGTATAATGTAGGACAATTTGAAAAAGATACTTTAGAAACTCTAGCCGTGCTTTTTTCTAAAAATCCGATTCAACTTATGGTTGGTGGCAGTGGATTGTATGTGAATGCCGTGTTGAATGGTTTGGACGATTTTCCAGATGTTGATCCATCTATTCGCGAAAAACTGAAACAAGATTTGCAAGAAAATGGCATTGAATATTTGCAATCACAACTCAAAACACTTGATATTGAAAGCTTTGAAACCATAGCAATTGACAATCCTCACAGAATTATGAGGGCTTTAGAAATTTGTTTAGGCACTCAAAAACCATATTCATCATTTAAAAACAAGCAAAAACAAGCAAGAGACTTTCATACTATTTTGATAGGATTAACCGCAGAAAGAGCCGAAATTTACAACAGAATAAACCAACGTGTTGACATCATGATGCAAAAAGGATTGCTAGAAGAGGCTAAAAAATTATATCCTTACAAAAATCTAAACGCATTGCAAACTGTTGGTTACAGAGAATTGTTTGATCATTTTGATGGTAAAATTTCGTTAGAATTTGCCATTGATGAAATCAAAAAAAATACACGCAGGTTTGCCAAAAGACAATTGACATGGTTTCGAAAAGATGACCGAATTTTGTGGTTTGATTATAAATCCAATTACAAGCAAATTATCGAAACAATTTCTGAAAGATTGGCTACTTTTTAACGAAGAACGCTTTTGTAGTTCACTCACTTTTATATCTTTGCGAATCAAAATATCAATCATGAAATCAAAATTAATTTTATTAGGAGCTCTTTTAATGGCAAGTGTTGCTTTTGCTCAAACCAAATTAGGTACTATTGACAATGACTACATTATCAATTTAATGCCTGAAGCCAAAATAGTAGTAAAAATGGCCCAAGAATATGGCCAAAAATTAGACTCTTCTTTTTCGATTAAAATGCAAGAATATCAGGCCAAAGTTGATGATTATAAAAAGAATGAGAAAGAATATGGCGAATTGATGAAAAAAACATTGATTACAGAAATCCAAACCATGGAGCAAGACATTCAAAAATATCAAGAAAATGGTTCAAAATTGATGCAATTAAAACAAAATGAATTGATGCGTCCTTTGTATAAAAAACTGAATGATGTAATTGATTTGGTTGCCAAAGAAAATAAATATACACAAATCTTAACCATTCAAGGAAACCAATTTGCTTATATTGATCAGAAATTTGATATTACGAAATTAGTGATGGACAAATTAGGTTTGAAAGAACCTGAAGTAAAAGAATAATTGCTTTTTTAAAAAATAAAAAACCTCACAAATTGTGAGGTTTTTTTATTACTGCTTATCATTTTCCTTTAATAACTCTGGAAATTTCTTTTTAAATCGATTCAATCTTGGGATAGAAACTGCTTTTACATACGGTTGATTTGGATTCCGTTTTTCAAAATCCTGATGATATTCTTCTGCTTTGTAAAATTTTGTAAAGGACATTACTTCTGTAGCAATTTTTCCATCATATTCCTCTTTATTGAGTTTCGCAATCATCGCATTGATAATTGATTTTTCTTTTTCATTGCTATAAAATGCTATGGATCGATATTGACTCCCATAATCAGGATGTTGTCCATTCACAGTAGTTGGATTGTGTGATCCAAAATACACTTTTACCAAAGTTTCAAACGAAACAATTTTTGGATTGTAATACACAGCCACAGCTTCTGCATGACCTGTATCTCCTTTTCCTGTTGATTCGTATGTTGGATTTTTAGTATGACCTCCTGCATATCCTGAAACTGCCTCCTCTACTCCTTTTACACTCTCAAAAATAGCTTCTACACACCAAAAACAACCACTTGCAAAATACGCAACTTTGGTTTCTTGTGATGGTTTGTACATTTTTGTCGTGTTAATTTCCTCTTTTTTAGTGGCTCCCAAACAAGACATAAATATGAATACTGTGATAGTAGATAAAATTTTCATTTCGTTATATTTTGATATTTAATTATGTAATCTAATAGATTTTTAAAGTTATGCTTCTGCAACTCTTACTCAGTCGAAGCAAAATTAAACTATTTACAATTTGTTTACAACTTTCACAATTTGTTAAGAATCCATCTTGTAAAACACAGCTTAGATATGTATTTTTGTTGACCAATAAAAAAATATGGAGCCTTTTATCGTTTCTGCGCGCAAATACCGTCCTCAAAATTTCGAGGATGTTGTTGGGCAACAAGCAATTACGAATACGCTAGAAAACGCAATTAAAAGCAATCATTTAGCACAAGCACTTCTTTTTACAGGTCCACGAGGTGTTGGAAAAACATCTTGCGCTAGAATTTTAGCAAAAAAAATCAATTTACAAGGAACGTCAATTCCCGAAGACGAAGATTTTGCTTTCAATATTTTTGAATTGGATGCTGCTTCTAATAATTCTGTAGATGATATCCGCAGTTTAACAGACCAAGTTCGTATTCCGCCACAAACAGGAAAATACAAAGTATATATTATTGATGAGGTGCACATGCTCTCACAATCTGCTTTCAATGCATTT
>JANQTK010000356.1 GCA_030731695.1 Polaribacter sp. | reverse complement strand
TTTTGCAACTATGGATGGTAAAATGGAATTAAAAAGCATCAAATAGTTATCCCAAATTTCTTTTTTCTCTTTTTCTCCTCTGTTATCTTGCCATCCCCAACGTTTCCAAGCTTCAGAATTTTCATTATTTCCACACCACAATGCTATTGAAGTGTGATTTCGCAATCTTTTTACTTGATATTCTGCTTCTTCAGAAACATTTTTAAAAAAAGCATCATCTCCAGGATACATGGCACAAGCAAACATAAAATCTTGCCAAACTAAAATGCCTTTTTCGTCACACAAATCATAAAAAATATCATTTTCATAAATTCCTCCACCCCAAACTCGCAACATATTCATATTTGATGTTACAACATCCGAAAGTAATTTTTCATAATGTTGATTGGTCACTTTATTCTGAAAACTATGCATTGGAATTAAATTTGAACCTTTAGCATAGACTGGTTTTCCATTCAATTCGAAATAAAATGATTGTCCAATAGAATCTTTTTGAGCAATTAATTTGATTGTTCTAATTCCCTTTTTGATGGTTTTTTGATCTAATAATGTATTTTTCCGAAACAACTTAAAGTCAAACGTATACAAGTAAGGATTTCCTAAATTGTGTGTCCACCAAAGTTTTGGATTGTCAATTTTAATAGGAATTGTAAGTTTGTTTTCTCCTTTTTTTAGATGAATTCCAGTGATTATTTTTTCGGAATGAATGCTAGTTTCAAGTTCAACAAATTTTTCAACTTCACTTTCTATAATTATTTCAGCAGATAAAAAAGCTTTTTTTGAAGTCAAAGAATCTTGTTTTAGATAAACATCTGAAAAAATTACATCATCCCAAGTTTTTACATAAACATCTTTCCAAATCCCATAAGAATTTAAAATAGGTCCCCAATCCCAACCATATTGAAATTGTGCTTTTCGTGTGAAAACTCTATTTTTCACAGGCAATTCATACCAAATTTCTGCTTCTTTTTTCAATTCGATATCAGTAAAATTGTCAAAAACGACTCTTAAACTATTTGATTCTTTGGCACTTTTTTTAATGTCAATAGTATATTTTTTAAATGCGTTATTGGCTTTTAAAATAATAGAATCATTTAAATAAATGGTAGCATAGGTGTCTAAACCCTCAAAATGAAGTTCAATATTATTTTTTTGGATTTGTTTTTTTGAAAGGGAAAAAGTGGTTCTGTATTCCCAATTTTTTTTTGAAACCCATTGCACACTATCTTCATTGGTTTGTATAAATGGATTTTCAATAATTTTATGAGTTATTAAATCTGAAAAAATATTTCCAGGAACGGATGCAGATTGCCAATCTAAAGTATCAACACCTTTAAATTCCCAATTTTCTGAAAGGGGTATTTTCATCAATAAATTTTTATTTTCGCAACTTAACATCACTAAAACTAAGAGAAAAAGTGTAAATCTATACATTATCTATTGATTTAAGAATCATTTTTATGGTGTTCATATCGGAAATTGTTTGAATAGTTTTATCAAAAAATAGATTTTTTTCAGAAGGAATTATTTTCGAAGCGGAAGCGTGAATTTCTTCAAAACCAGCATTTTTAAAAAGCATCACATTGTCTTTATTGATGCCACTTCCTGGTAAAATAATTAATTTTTGAGCAGCAATTTTTTTAAGTTCAATAAGTAATTGAATTCCATCTACTGCTTTTTCTTTGGTTCCTGAAGTTAAAATTCTGTCAACTTTTAAGTTTAGTAAAGTTGTAAGTGCTTTTTTGGGGTTGGAAACAACATCAAAAGCTCTATGAAATGTAAATGAAAGTGGTTTGGATAGCTCAATTAGTTGTTTGGTTTTTTCAATATCAATTTCATGATTTTCAGTTAAAAAGCCAGCAACAATTCCTTGAAAACCCATTTTTTTACAAATCAAAATATCTGTTTTCATTTGTTCAAATTCTGACTCTGAATAACAAAAATTGCCACTTCTAGGTCGAATTAAAACATGCACAGGAATTGAAATTTCTT
>JANQTK010000355.1 GCA_030731695.1 Polaribacter sp. | reverse complement strand
AATTGGTTTAATTAATGAAATCGCCATTAATAAAGCGTTTGCTTAAGCAAACACCAATGAATAAATATGCGATTGCATATGTGACCGATAAAAAATATAATTTACACATATGAAAATTATAAGTTACATTCTTTCTCCAATCTTTGCATTGGTTTTCTATGCATTACTAATTATTTTTCATCCAATTCAATGGCTTGGGTTAAAACTTTTTGGTTATAGAGGACACAAGTTTGTTGTTGACTATATGAATTGGGTTTTAATGAAATCGTTATTATTTCTTTTAGTACCTGTAAAAATTGAAAATGAGCACGATTTACCAGAGAATACTACTCTCATTTTTGTTGCCAACCATCAAGGAATGTTTGACATTCCTCCAATCATTTGGAAATTCAGAAAACACCATCCAAAGTTTGTTTCAAAAGTTGAATTAGGTAAAGGAATTCCAAGTATTTCTTTCAATTTAAGACATGGTGGTGCTGCCCTGATCAATAGAAAAGATAGCAAACAAGCCATTGCTGAGTTGACAGCTTTTGCAAAAAAAATAAATACTAATCAATGGTCTGCTGTTATTTTTCCTGAAGGCACAAGAAGTAGAAATGGACAGCCAAAAGAATTCGCTGTAAACGGATTAAAAGTACTTACCAAATACAACAAAGAAGGATATGTTGTACCTTTAACCATCAATAATTCATGGAAAGTATTTAAATATGGAAAATTTCCTCTAGGAATTGCCAGTCCAATTGCTATAAAAACCCATCACCCTATCAAAATTGATTCGTTACCTTTTGATGAATTATTAGCAAAAACAGAATTTATAATCAAAGAATCCATCATATAAAATATAATGTCAATACAAAACATTCGAAAAGAAGTGATGTTAACACTCGAAAAAAACATCGCATCTTTTTTTGAAAACTATTTAATTCCTGCTGAAAAAATTTGGCAACCAACCGATTTTTTACCCAATTCACAAAGTGATAAATTCATTAGCGAAATTGAAGAAATCCGTGAAATATCTAAAGAACTAGAAGATGATTTTTGGGTAGTTTTAGTGGGTGACACCATTACTGAAGAAGCATTACCAACCTACGAATCTTGGTTATTAGATTTAGACGGAATTACACAAGATCCTGATAATAATTGGGCGAAATGGGTAAGAGCTTGGACTGCTGAAGAAAATAGACATGGTGATGTATTGAATAAATATCTGTATTTATCAGGACGTGTAAATATGCGTGAAGTAGAAATTTCTACCCAACATTTAATTGCTGATGGTTTTGATATTGGTACTTCTACAGATCCTTATAAAAACTTTGTGTACACAAGTTTTCAAGAATTAGCAACTTATGTATCTCACAATAATGTGGCAAAAATTGCCAAACAAAGAGGTCATAAAGCGTTGGCAAAAATGTCTAAAATTATTGCAGGTGATGAAATGCGTCATCATTTGGCATACACTCATTTTGTAAAAGAAATTTTTAAGATTGATGCTAGTGAAATGATGTTGGCTTTTCAACACATGATGAAACATAAAATCGTAATGCCTGCAATGCATTTAAGAGAATCTTTTGGTGCAAAAGGCAGTTTATTCAACGATTTTTCTACTGTTGCACAAAGAATAGGAGTTTATACAGGCTATGATTATATCGATATTTTGAAAAAATTAATCGCTTCTTGGGAAATTGATAAAATCACAAATCTAACTCCGGAAGCAGAAAAAGCAAGAGATTTCTTAATGAATTTACCAGATAGAATGACCAGAATTACTGAAAGAATGATTATTCCTGATACAAAATTCGATTTTAAATGGATGATTCAACCTAGTTAGTATTTCAAAAAATATTCCTGCAAGGTTTTCAAAACCTTGTAGGTTTCTATATCTAAATTAAAAAACCTACAAGGTCAAAATAAGACCTTTTAAGATAGTTTTAATGCTAAAGTAATTCTTTACAAATCAATAGTAAATGAATCTTTATCATTCAAAAAACCCAACTTTTCTCTCGTATTTTCTTGGTTTTTTTTATTGATTTTTGCCAAAACAACACCTTCTTCATTGTGTTGTAAATCAGAAAGTTGCGTTCCTAAATAATCAACAATCAATGAATTTCCACAGTATTCATACCCATTATCATCAATACCAATTCTGTTGACGCCAATTACGTAACTCATATTTTCAATCGCTCGTGCTTTCAACAAAGTATCCCAGGCTTTTATTCGTGCTATTGGCCAACTTGCCACATAAAGCAACAAATCATAATTTTCTGTATTTCGTGCCCAAACAGGAAATCTCAAATCATAGCAAATCAAAGGGCAAATTTTCCAACCTTTATACTCAACAATCGTTTTTTTATTTCCAGAGGTATACACTTTGTCTTCTCCTGCCAGTGTAAATGTGTGATGTTTGTCATAAAAATCAATTTTTCCTGAAGGATGCACAAAAACAAATCTGTTATAAAATTTCGAATTTTCTTCAATTACTAAACTACCAGCAATGGCAAAATTATTTTCAGAAGCTAATTTTTGCATCCAAAAAATAGTATTTCCATTCATTTTTTCAGCCACATTTTCAGCATTCATTGTAAATCCTGAGGTAAACATTTCTGGCAAAACAACTAAATCAAGGGTTGATGGTAATAACCTTATTTTTGCTTCAAAATATTCCCGGTTTTTTATGGGATTTTCCCAAAATAAAGGCGACTGAATTCCTGCAACAAACAATGTTTCGTTCATAAAAATAAGTGTAAAATAATTCGCTCGCATAAAAGTAAGTTTTTGTAACTTAGAAATCCAAAATTGAACCCAAAAATTCTATGCAATCTTTTATTTCTGATACGTTAGATGATATTTTACTACAAACAAACTCGTTTGAAAATACCGTTTTTATTTTGCCTTCACAAAGAGCGAAAGTGTTTGTAAAACAAGCGTGTAAAGACAAAATTGCAATCGGATTTTTGCCAGAAATTATTACAATTGAACAACTGATTCAGCAAATTTCGGAAATTGAAAAAGCTGAAAACATGTACTTGTTATTTCAATTTTATGCAGTGTATAAAAACATTGAAAAAAATCCAGATTCGTTTGATGTTTTTGCTTCTTGGGCATTTACGGTATTGCAAGATTTTAATGAAATAGACCAGCATTTGGTGGATAGCAAAGATATTTTTGTGTACATCAGAGATATTGAACGATTGAAAAAATGGTCAGTAAAAGGTACTTTTTCAGAGACTGAACTCATAAAAAATCATCACAGTTTTTTAGAAAAATTACAAGATTATTATGCTGCTTTTTACAGTTTCTTATTGCATCAAAAATCAGGATATCAAGGAATGCTGTACAGAGAATCTTGTAAAAAAATTGATCAATTTATAACGAAAAACCTGCAAAAAAAGTATTTTTTTATAGGATTTAATGCACTTAACAAAGCAGAGGAATTTTTGTTTCAAAAAATGTTGGAAACAAATAACGCTGCTATTTATTGGGATATTGATGAAGCATTTTTAAACTCCAATCATCAAGCAGGAAATTTTATGCGAAAGTATAAAAGCACTTGGAAATACTTTGAAAAGAATCCATTTAAAACTCCTGTAAATCACTTTTCATCAGAAAAAAATATCCAAATTATTGGCGCTGCAAAAAGTACTACGCAACAAAAGTATATTGCTGAGATTCTCGAAAATTCTCCAAATTTAAACAATACTGCTTTGGTTTTGGCAGATGAAACCCTATTGCCAATTGCACTGAATTCATTGCCGAAAAATGTAAATGGAATCAATATTACCATGGGTTATCCTTTGAAAGATATTCCTACAAGTCAATTATTTTTAGCCATTTTTCAATTGTTTTTATCGCAAGAAAAACTCCAGAAAACCATTACAAATCAATTTTATTACAAAGATTGTTTTCGTGTTTTAAAACATCCTTTTTTGGGGAAATATATTTTGAATAATGACCAATTTTTTAAGAAAATAACCAATGAAAACAGCTTGTTTATTTCTCAAAGTGAGTTGGAATCTTTGCTGAAATTTCAATCGAAAGAAGCACAGAAAATCATACTTGGTTTGTTCCTAAAATTCTCGACAATTACTCAGTTTATCGAAACTATTTTATCGCTGATTTTCTTTTTAAAAGAAAATGCCAATTCGTTGGAAAAAGAATATTTATTTCGATTTTACACCATTTTTACCCAGCTCAAATCGTTGCAACAAAAGTTTTCATTTTTCAATGATTTAAAGGTGTTTACGCAGTTTTTTAAACAGTTAATAGCTACAGAAAACCTTTCTTTTCAGGGCGAACCTTTACACGGTTTGCAATTGATGGGAATGTTAGAAACCCGAGTGTTAGATTTTGAAACTATTATTTTAGCATCAGCAAATGAAGGTATTTTGCCTGCGAACAAACAACAAACTTCTTTCATCCCTTTTGATGTAAAAATTGCTTATGGATTGCCAACTTACAGAGAAAAAGACGCGATTTTTTCATATCATTTTTTCAGATTATTGCAAAGAGCAAAAAATATTTTTATTTTATATAACACTGAGCAAGATCATTTTGGAAGTGGAGAAAAAAGCCGATTTATAACTCAATTGGAAATGATGAAAAAAAATATTTCTCATAAAATCATCACTCCAAAAGTAATTTCAAAACCTATACAACTAAAAGAAATTCGAAAAAATCCGGAAATTCAAGAACGCTTAATGGAGTTGGCGAAAAAAGGTATTTCACCATCAACAATTACTAGTTATTTGTACAATCCAATTCAGTTTTACAAACAAAAAGTTTTAAAAATCAAAGAGTTTTCTGAAGTTGAAGAAACCATTGCGCACAACACGTTAGGAACCGTAGTTCATGAAACTTTAGATGATTTATACAAACCTTTTATTGGTAACTATTTGAAATCAACCGATATTGTTGCTATGGAAAAAATTGCCAAAGACTTGGTGACAGCAAAATTTTCAAAGCATTTTATGAATGGAAATATCACAACAGGAAAAAATAGGTTGATTTTTGAAGTTGCCAACAGATTTGTAAGTAATTTTTTAGCAAAAGAAAAAGAATTGTTACAAGACGAAAATAATCAATTGAAAATTGTTGCAACAGAACAAAATTTAGAAGCTGAAATTGAGATAGATGGTTTTGATTATCCGTTTAAAATTCATGGAAATGTGGATAGAATTGACGAATTGAATGGTGTTTTACGAATTATTGATTATAAGACCGGGAAAGTTACAAAGGCCAATTTAAAAGCAAATAACACTGAAAAGTTGCATGAAGAAAAATTTCACAAAGCAGTTCAAGTTTTAATGTATGCCTTTTTATTTACAAAAAGCATTTCTTTTGATTTTTCAAAACCTTTACAAGCAGGGATTTATTCGTTTAAAAGTTTAAATGAAGGATTTTTACAAGTTGATTTTGCTGAACAAAGAAAATCCCCAGAAACCTTAATTTCTGAGGAAAAGTTAAATGATTTTTTAGCGGTTTTAAAAACGTATATCAAAGAAATGTACAACCCTGATAATGCTTTTTTAGAACCTGCAGATTTAAGATATTGATTATTTTTTTCCTTTTAAAATTAATAAAGGAGCAGTTGTATAAAATTCAGATTTTAAAATGGTACTTTTTTCCCATAATTTTTTGAAAAATCCTCTTTTACGACGAAAAACGCACAATAAATCAGGCTTAAAAGAATTTAAATTTTCCAAAACTCCCTGAAAAGTTGTAGGGTTTTCAGTAATTGTTAATGTGTTTTTTACTTTTTCAAGTTCTTTATCTAATACCAAATCTTCTTCAGTATAATCAGGTGTTTTAACTAATAATAAATCAATTTTTGGTTGAAATTTTTGAGCTATAAATTGCAATGGTTTTAGTGCGGCTTTTTTTCGAACAATTCCTGATCTAAAAGCCATTAAAATTGAATTGATTGGCGTATAAACATATCCTTCAGGAATTACTAACATTGGAACTTCAGTCTGTTTTACCAGGCTACCAGCTGTTTTTCCTAAATAAATTTCCTCTCTAATCGAATTACTTTTTGCCCCAACAATAATCAAATCAATTCCAATTTCTTCATCAATTGAATTTACACTTTCAATGACAGATCCATTTGCAGAAATCAATTTTACATCTACATTTTTTGTATTTACTGAATTTACCAAAGTTCTTAAATACAAACTTGTTTCACGCTCTATAATACTGTTCACATTGATCATGGTTCCAGTTTTAGAAATTGCGCTGTAAGCTCTAAAAACAAAGATATTTGCTTCTATAATTGAAGCAAAATCAATGGCATATTGTAATGTTTTTTGAGCGCTTTCATTAGATCCAATAGGTACAAGAATATTTTGCATAGAAATGTTTTTAGAATACAAAGTTACTGATTTTTCAGAATCTTACGCTTTTATCTTTTTGTAGATATGTATATTTGTAATCAATTTTTTTTGATTGAATTCTTCTTTAAGTTTTAAAAATATCAATAAACTAGCCATTCCAGCTTTGATTGCAGGAATAGCAGAGCCTTTATTATCCATTACTGACACCGCAATTATTGGTAATATCGATACTAATGCAACTGAAAGCTTGGCCGCAGTTGGTATTGTTGGAGCGTTTATTTCGATGCTTGTTTGGGTATTTGGACAAATAAGAAGTGTAATTTCATCAATCATTTCTCAATATTTAGGGGCCAATAAACTAGAAGAGGTCAAAACATTACCTGCACAAGCAATTTTAATTGTCATTTTGGGAAGTTTATTGATTTTATTGATTTCCTATCCTTTTTCAAAAGAGATATTTCAATTTTATAATGCTTCAGGAATGGTTTTGGATTTATGCAGTACCTATTTTAAAATCCGAATTTTTGGTTTTCCTTTTTCTTTATTTGTATTTGCAATATTTGGTATTTTTAGAGGTTTGCAAAATACATTTTATCCCATGATAATTGCCATTTGTGGAGCCGTTTTAAATGTAATTTTAGATATTATTTTAGTATATGGAATTGAAGGGTTTATACCTGCAATGACTATTGAAGGCGCTGCTTATGCAAGTTTGATTTCCCAAATTGTCATGGCTATTATGTCATTGTATTTTCTTTTAACAAAAACATCAATTTCGCTAAAAATAGTATTGCCAATGCATGAGCAAGTTCCGAATTTGTTAGGGATGATTGGAAATTTGTTTATTAGAACAATTGCTTTAAATACAGCTCTTTATTTGGCAACTGCCTATGCAACTTCTTATGGTAATGAATATATAGCAGCCTATACAATAGGACTTAATATTTGGTTGTTAGGTGCTTTTATGATTGATGGATATTCAAGCGCAGGAAATATTTTAGCGGGGAAATATTTTGGAGCTAAAGATTATGAATCACTCATATATTTGAGTAAAAAATTAACTAAATACGGCGTAATTACGGGTTTTATCATGGCGCTCATTGGGTTTATTTTTTACGATTTTATAGGGCAAATTTTTACAAAAGAGCCATCAGTTTTAATTAAATTTTATGAGGTTTTTTGGATTGTTTTACTAACGCAACCTATAAGTGCAATCACTTTTATTTTTGACGGAATGTTTAAAGGAATGGGAAAAATGAAATACTTAAGAAATGTGCTAATTTTTGCAACATTATTTGCCTTTATTCCTTCATTATTATTGTTTGATTTTTACAATTTAAAATTGGTTGCTATTTGGATCGCTTTTACCTGTTGGATTTTAGCAAGAGGAATTCCTTTGATTTTGAAATTTAACAAGACTTTTATTTCTTTAGTGAATTCATAATCGTACATTTATTCGAGTTTTAAAAATTTTATTTCATTGTTTTCTTTCCAAAAAATTTCACTGCGAATACGCATATTTATATCAATGATTTTATTGGTGTTTTTAGCGTCTATACTTATTTTATTGGTTACAGTTTATCAATATGATGAACAAACGCACGATTATAATTTGCAAAGATTTGAACGAAAAGAAGCTACTGCTATTCAAATCATTGAATTAGAATTGAGCAATAAAACGACTTATCCAATCAACACCGAAAATCTATATAAAATTTTTAAAGAACGCATTTACGAGATTTCATCAATCAATAAACTAAATATTTCAATATATGATTTGCATGGAAATTTATTGGTTTCGTCTAAAACAAATGCTTTCGAAAAAACAACTATTGAGCCTTTAGAGTATGATTTATTAAATGATTTAGCTCAAAACTCCAATCATCGCATTTTAAAAACCAAAGAAGAAGATGGTACCAGTTTTCAAACTTCTTTTACATATATTAACGATACTAAATTTAAACGAATTGGTATTGTTGAAATGCAGTTAACTCAAGACAATTCTGAGGTTGAATACGAATTGCGAGAGTTTATTTCTAGATTGAGTTTGGTGTATTTGTTGATGTTCATCATCGCAATTTCTTTGGCTTATTTCTTGTCAAGTTACATCACAAAATCTATCAAATCTATTTCTGATAAAATGCAGCAAACTCGTTTGAATCAGCGAAATGAAAAAATTTTATTGGATGCATCAAGTTCTGAAATCGAAATTTTGGTGGAAGCATATAATAACATGATTGATCAACTAGAAGAAAGTGCTTCGAAATTGGCAAAAAGTGAGCGTGAACAGGCTTGGAGAGAAATGGCAAAACAAGTTGCCCACGAAATCAAAAATCCGTTAACTCCAATGCGATTGACAATTCAGAGTTTTGAACGTAAATTCAATCCTGAAGATGAGAATATCAAACAAAAATTATCAGAATACACGAAAACTTTGATTCAACAAATAGATTTGATGAGTTCTATTGCATCCGCATTTTCTGATTTTGCAAAAATGCCAACACAAAATAAAGAAGAAATTGAAGTAATCAATGTCATAAAATTAGCCATCGATATTTTCAATGAAGATACTATTCAGTTTCAATCTGAGGAATCAGAAGTTCATGCTTTTTTAGATAAAACACAGCTAATCAGAATTATAACTAATTTAGTTAAAAATGCCCTTCAAGCAACGGAAGAAGAAGAAAATCCAATCATTATTGTGGCTGTTTTTTCTTTGGATAGTTCTTTAAAAATAACAGTTTCTGATAATGGAAAAGGCATAGCAGACGAAATGAAAGAGTTGATTTTTGAACCAAAATTCACTACAAAAACAAGTGGAATGGGTTTAGGATTGGCAATGATTAAAAGTATTATTGAAGCTTATGACGGAACAATTAGTTTTGTGTCAGAAAAAAATAAAGGAACTACTTTCACCGTAATTTTACCAAAAAAATAATAATCTAAATAGCAAAATAATGAATTTTGAAACCATTTTAATTGATAAAAAAGAGGGAATAGCAACAATTACTATTAACAGACCTCAAAAATTAAATGCCCTTAACAAAACCACTATTTTTGAATTGCATACTGCTTTAAAAACACTTGAAAATGAAACAAATATTCAAATAATTATCATCACTGGAAGTGGTGAAAAAGCCTTTGTTGCTGGTGCAGATATTGCTGAATTTGCAAATTTTTCGGCAGATGAAGGTCAAAATTTAGCTCGAAAAGGACAAGAAATGTTATTCAATTTTATCGAAAATCTCACAAAACCTGTGATAGCTGCCGTTAATGGTTTTGCTTTGGGTGGAGGTTTAGAATTGGCAATGTCTTGTCATTT
>JANQTK010000354.1 GCA_030731695.1 Polaribacter sp. | reverse complement strand
GATTTGTAGCACCAATTAAAGTTCTAAAATCTTCCACTGCATTTTCTTTTTCTAAAATTGCAGCAACAATTGGACCTCTTGTCATAAATTCAACCAATTCTCCAAAAAATGGACGCTCCTTATGAACTTCATAAAAAGTTCCTGCATCGTTTTTGGTCATTTGCGTTTTTTTCAATGCAACAATACGAAAACCTGCTGCATTAATTTGTGCTAAAATTGCTCCAGTATGTCCGTTTTCAACTGCATCTGGTTTGATCATGGTAAATGTTCTATTTGTAGCCATTCTGTTTTTTTAAATTTTTTGCAAAAGTACGGTTTTATATGGTATAAACAATAATTGCCTTCAATCTCTTTTGAAAACAATTAAATTTACTTTCAATTTTAATTAACATTTTATTCTCTTATTTCTAATCCAAATTACTTTTTGAGATTCTTATTAAATTGTATATTCGCAACCTATGATTTTAAAAGGTATAAACGAACTAAAAAAGTTTTTAGAGATTTCTAGAAATATTGTGATTATTGGTCACAAAAACCCAGATGGAGATGCAATTGGATCAACACTTGGGCTCAAACATTATTTAGACAAAAAAGGACACGATTGTACGGTTTTGGTTCCTAATGAATATCCAGATTTTTTACATTGGTTGCCTGGATCTGAAACTACTTTTCGTTTTGATTGGCAAAACAAACAAGCACAAAAAGCAATTTCAAACTCAGAAATTATTTTTTTGTTGGATTTTAATGCATTGCATAGAGTTGGTGATGATATGCAACAAACATTGCAAAAATATCCAAACGATTTCGTGTTGATTGATCATCATCAACAACCAGATGATTTTACTTACATGTACTCTGATATCGAAATTTGTTCAACAGCACAAATGGTTTATCAATTCATAGAAATGAATGATGATTTAGATTTAATTGATAAAAATATTGCCACCTGTTTATACACAGGAATAATGACAGATACAGGTTCATTTCGCTTTAGATCTACCACAAGTAAAACACACAGAATTATTGCAGATTTGATTGATAAAGGCGCTGAAAACGACAGAATTCATTCAAATGTGTATGATTCCAATTCAAAAAATAGACTACTTTTATTGGGGCAAGCTTTGCAAAACCTAAAAGTATTAGAAGATTACAAAACGGCTTTTATCACGTTAACTGACGAAGAAAAAAACAGATTTGAGTTCCAAAAGGGAGACTCTGAAGGGGTTGTAAATTACGCTTTATCAATTAAAGGAATTGTTTTTGCTGCCATTTTCATTGAAGATAAAGAGCAAAACATCATTAAAATTTCTTTTCGTTCAAAAGGAAGTTTTTCTGTAAATCAATTTGCTAGAAATCATTTTGAAGGTGGAGGACATGACAATGCAGCAGGAGGAAAATCAACAATTTCTTTAGAGGAAACGTTAGATAAATTTATCTCATTATTACCCAATTATGCATCAGCTTTAGAAAATTCTTATGAAAACTAATTCTATTTTATTGTTGAGTTTTTTATTTCTTTTTGGATGTTCTAAAATCGAACCCAGAAGACCTATCAATCCAAAACCATCTACTATTTTTTACAAAGAAGTTATAGAAGATTCTAAAAAAATCAACAGATTAGAAGATCAAATGATTGCAAAGTTGATTAAAAATGATACAATACTTAATTACAAACAATCGTCAGAAGGTTTTTGGTATGCATATATCCATAAAGTTGAAGAAAATTTGCCTACTCCAAAAATAGGAGATGAAGTTGTAATTGAGTACCAAATAACTGATTTAAATGACTCTATTATATATAGTAAAGAGGAATTAGGACAAAAAACATATAAAATTGACAAAGAAGATTTTATTTCTGGCTTACAAAAAGGAATAAAGTTGATGAAGACAGGAGAAACCATTACATTTGTGCTTCCATTTTACAACGCTTTTGGTGTTTTAGGTGATGGAAAGAAAATAGGTGTAAACCAATCAATAAAAAGTACAGTAACATTAATTAAATTAACAAACTAAAAATGAGAATTTTAAAAAATTTCGCAATGCTTGTAGCACTTACAAGTTTAATTTCGTGTAACAACAAACCAAAAGAAGTTACTTCTTTAAAAACGGAAATCGATTCAGCAAGTTATGCCTTAGGATTAGACATGGCAGTGAAAGTGAAAGCTAATTTTGAAGAAGCAAATACTGATTTATTTTTACAAGGGTATAGAAATGGAATTGATTCAACGAATTTGTTGATCAAACAAGAGGATTTAAATGCTTTTTTAAGCAAATTCTTCCAAAAATTACAACAAGAAAAAGCTCAAAAAGATGCTGAGGAAAAATTTGGCGCTGTTAAAAAAGCAGGTGAAGATTTCTTAGCTGAAAACAAAGTAAAAAAAGGAGTTATTACTACTGAAAGCGGTTTGCAATATGAAGTAATCGCACAAGGTTCAGGTGATGTAGCTTTACCAACCTCAAAAATTAAAATTCATTATCATGGAACTACCATTGATGGTCAAGTTTTTGATAGCTCAGTAGATAGAAAAGAGCCTATTGATGCAACTCCTACTCAATTCATTGCAGGATTTAGCGAAGGTTTATTATTGATGAATAAAGGCGCAAAATATCGTTTGTATATTCCTCAAGAATTGGCTTATGGTGCACAACAAAGAGGAGATTTAATCAAACCATTCTCAACATTAGTTTTTGATATTGAGATGTTGGAAATCACTAATGAGTAATGAAATATTTGAAACTATTACTTTTAATTCCTTTCATATTTAGCTGTAATTCAGCTAAATATGAAGGATTGAAAGATGGTTTGTATGCAGAAATTCAAACAAACAAAGGTGATATTTTATTGGAATTGTACTATGAAGATGTTCCAATGACAGTTGCCAGTTTTGTTTCTTTAGTAGAAGGAAATAATAACAAAGTTCCAGATTCTATTATAGGAAAAAAATACTATGATGGACTTCGTTTTCACAGAGTCGTAAATAATTTTATCATTCAAGCAGGTGATCCAACAGAAACTGGAAAAGGGTTTCCAGGTTATCGTTTTGGAGATGAATTTCCAGTAGATGAAACCAATGAATATATTTATTCTCATAACGATTATGGGATGTTATCCATGGGAAATTCAGGACCTGATACCAATGGAAGTCAGTTTTTTATTACCAAAACTCCATCTCAACACTTGGATGGAAAACATCCAGTTTTTGGCAAAACTATTGTGAATTCTTTACAATTAAAAGAGCTAAAAAAACAATTTTCAGACACTTTAAAACTTAAAAAAGCGATTGATTCTGTACGACTTTTAGTGGTAAACTCAATTGTCCAATTTGATACCATCAAAAAAATTAAAATCATCAGAATTGGTGATGATGCCAAAAAATTTGATGCTCCAAAAGTTTTTGATGAGGAAATGGTTCAATTTGAACTAGGAGAAGAAGGACGTCAAAAAATAAAGGATGCTATCGAAGAAAAAAGATATAATGAATACTTAGTCAATAAAAGTGCTTTTTTTACAAAATTAGACGAATCAAATGCGGTTAAAACAGCTTCTGGTTTAGGATTTTTAGTTTTGAAAAGTAATCCAAAAGGACAAAAAGTTGTTGATTTTAAGCCAATAAAAGCTCATTTTTCATTATTTCTTGCTGATGGTAAAAAAATACAATCTACAGAAGATAGTGGAGGACCTTTGGTTTTTCGTTTAGATGATAAACAAAGACCAATGATTACAGGTTTCGCAGAAGGTGTTAGAATGATGAGAGAAGGGGAAAAAGCGCGCTTATTTGTGCCTTATTACATTGGATTAGGTGAGGCAGCTTATGGCCCTTTTCCTGCAAAATCAGATTTGATTTTCGAAGTAGAAATATTAGAAATAGAAAAATAATTTGTTAGAAATTCTTATACAAAAAGATAAAGAGCTTCTCATTTTCTTAAACAATTTAGGAAGTGAACAATGGGATTCGTTTTGGTTGTTAATAACTAAGCAATTTTACTGGACTCCATTGTTCCTTCTTATTTTTTACATGATTTTTAAAACATTTGGACTTAAAAAAGGAGGATTTATTGTTTTTTCAATCATAGTTTTAGTGGCATTTTCTGATCAATTTACAAACCTTATTAAAGATTACTTTCAAAGATTGCGACCAAACAATGATCCAGAAATAAATCATTTATTACGCAATTTTATTCAGCCCCAAAGTTTTAGTTTTACTTCAGGTCACGCAACAACGTCTACTTTTTTTACGGTTTTTATCATCCTTATATTAAGGAATCACTACAAGAACACCTATTTCTTGTTGCTTTTCCCATTGATTTTTGGGTATAGCAGAATTTATTTAGGAGTACATTTTCCTTTAGATATTTTAACAGGCTTTATTGCAGGAACAATTTTTGCGATAATTTACTACAAGTTATTTAGCCTAGTTTTTAAAAAATTAATGGACTAATTTTTTATTATTAAAATACAAGTATTTAGTTGAATGATAATAAGCCATCAACAAACTATCCATTTGTGACGCCTTTATAGAATCCATTTTAGATAGATCATCCATCGTTTTTGTTCTCAAATCAAACAAGCCTTTTGTCTTGGTTACCAAGGTTTTAGAAAAGTATAAACTATCTTTCAGTATTCCAATTGTTGGTTCGCCATTCATTCTTAAATACACAAATGAAAAAGAATCTTTTGCAGCAAATGGATCTAAAAGATTCCTTCCTAAAGTATAATTTGTGTGGTTGATATTCATCAAACTCATTACTGTTGGAAATAAATCAATCAATTTTCCGTATGTTTTTATTTCAATAGGAGCTACTAATTTTGGAGCATGAATGATAAAAGGTACATGTTGTAATTGAATGTTTAAGTCATATTCTTTTGAATATTTTTCAGTTGGATTCATGGAAGTATTATGATCGCCAAAGAATACAAAAACGGTATTGTCATAATAGCCTGATTTTTTTGCTCTTTGTAAAAACTTCCCAACATTAAAATCTAAATAACGCAAAGCATTGAGTTGTTCAATAGATTTGAATCCTGATTTTTCTAATATATCTGTTGAAATTGAATCTTTAGAAAGTGGTTTAAATTCATCTTTTTCATCAGGAACTGTAAATGGAATGTGATTTGAAGCTGTTTGTATATAAGCTACAAAAGGTTTTTTCTGTTCATGCAATTTTTTAAATTCTTCATCAGATTCTTTGAATAATTCATAATCGTCAATTCCCCAAACATCAGCTCTGTTTTCCATTTCATAACTTCCTTCTTCAAAAATTTGAAGACCTGCAATATTCGCCTGAAAAATCCCTCTGATATTTGCCCAATTAGCACTTCCTCCAATCAAATACAATTTTTCATAACCATCAAATTGATCAAACAGAATTCGTTGATCTATAATCATAGGATTTCTTGAGGCTGTATTGATATCATCTACATCTGGCAAGCCAGTAACACTCGAAAAAACACTGGCTGCTGTTCCAGATTTGTGCACATAAAAGTTTGAAAAATGAATACTTTTTCTCAATAAAGAATCAATATGTGGTGAAGCGTTTGCTGCATTTCCATAATATCCTAGAGGTTTTACTCCTAAAGATTCTAGCATTACAAAAACAACATTCATTTTTTCAGTTGATGAATTGTTGAAAACCATTTTTCTTTCAAAAGAAATTTTGTCTTTTGGTAAATGTAAATTTTCTGAAATAATTGGATAATATTTTTTAAAATTCTCTAAATCAACACCTTCGCTTCTAAAAGCGAAACTATCAAAAAAGTATAAAACCGGATTCAATGCGAATTGGTTGATGGCAATATTTTTTGAGAAAAAGGCTTGGCTCCAACGCAAAGGATAGTGCGTAAAACTGTTGTAAATGAAAAAAGAGAGCAAAATAATTGTGCTTACAAAATAGATACTTTTTTTCTTAATAGAAAGCACTATACTATTTTTCGCATCATTTTTATATTGCCAATTGCTAAATTTATAAATGAGTATCCCAAGAATTAACAGTCCAAAAAGACCCGTAAATACTGGATAACTCTCTACCATTACTTGCAATGATATTTTTAAATTCGTGGTAAAACGAAGCGCAGTTGCATCAATTCTTGTGTTTAAATAATTATAAAATCCAAAATCAAATAAGTAAAAAATTGTAATTACAACATAGAAAAAAACCCAATAAAATAATGCAATCTTTTTAAAAATGGGTTTTGTGAAAAATCGATTATTAAGAATTAAGATTAAGACTGCAATTGGAAATACTACTAAAGCGGCCAATTTTAAATCAAACCTCAATCCTAAGAAAAAGGCATTCTTTAATTCGGATGAATCAAAACTGGTCGTATCAAGAGCAAAAAAATAAAATAACAATCGAAAGATTGTAACGTACATAAAAAGAAAAAGTACATTTTTAAAAATATACTTTATATAGTTTGGCATTTTTAACATCTAGTTTGAAAGCTCAAAAGTATTAAATTAAAGTGAATTTAATGTTATGCAAATTTTCTTTTTCGAATTGGATTTTGAGTAAATATTTTTTGTGTTTTTTCGCCTGAAAGCAACTTAACTTTCAAAAATATTCAAAGATAAGTTGATTAAAATACTTAAATTTGCGCCAGAAAAACTCAAAAAGAGATTATGAAAATATCATACAATTGGTTGCAACAATTTTTGAATGTAAGCTGGGAAGCATCTAAAACGGGAGAATTGTTGACTGATTTAGGTTTGGAAGTTGAAGGAATTGAAAAAGTAGAATCGATTAAAGGAAGTTTGGAAGGAATTGTTGTTGGTGAGGTTTTAACGTGTATTCAACATCCTAATGCAGATAAATTAAAAATTACCACAGTTGATTTAGGCGATGGAATTCCTGTTCAAATTGTGTGTGGTGCTCCCAATGTTGCTGCTGGTCAAAAAGTACCTGTTGCCACTGTTGGAACAACTTTATATACTGAAAAAGGGGAATCTTTTGTAATCACAAAAAGTAAAATCAGAGGTGAAGAAAGTCATGGAATGATTTGTGCTGAAGACGAAATTGGATTGGGAAAAAGTCATGATGGAATTCTAATTTTAGACACTTCATTAGTGCCAGGAACCCCTGCTGCAAAAGTATTTGATATCCAAACAGATTATGTTTTTGAGATTGGTTTAACACCCAATAGATCTGATGCTATGAGTCATTATGGTGTTGCAAGAGATTTGCGAGCTGGTTTGATTCAACGTGATTTAAAATTAGAGTTGATTTCTCCATCTGTAAGTGATTTTCACGTAGATGAAAGAACTGCTCGTATTGAAGTTGAGATTCCTAATAAAGAATTGGCACCTCGTTATTGCGGAATTACCTTATCAGATATTAAAATTAAAGAATCTCCAAAATGGATTCAAAATAGATTAAAATCCATTGGAATTACTCCTAAAAATAATGTGGTTGACATTACAAATTATGTAATGCACGAATTAGGACAACCTTTGCATGCTTTTGATGCTCAAAAAATTACAGGAAATAAGATCATTGTAAAAACGCTTGCTGAAGGAACAAAGTTCACCACTTTAGATGGTGTTGAAAGAACACTTTCAAGTGAGGATATCATGATTTGCGATGCCAATGAAATTCCGATGTGTTTAGGAGGAGTTTTTGGAGGAATCAATTCGGGTGTTTCTGAAAATACTACCTCAATTTTTTTAGAAAGTGCGTTTTTTAATCCTATTTCAATCAGAAAATCAGCAAAACGTCATGGTTTAAATACAGATGCTTCTTTTAGATTTGAAAGAGGAATTGATATCAACATGACAAAATATGCGCTTAAAAGAGCTGCTTTATTGATTGAAGAATTTGCAGGAGGAAAAATAACTTCTGATATTTCTGATTTTTATCCTGATAAAATTGAAGATTATCAAGTATTTTTATCTTACGAAAATGCATTTCGATTGATTGGTCAGGTAATTTCAAAAGATACTATTAAAAATATTTTAGCTTCTTTAGAAATCAAAATTAACAGCGAAACTGAAGGAGGTTTAGGATTGACAATTCCGTCTTACAGAACAGATGTTCAACGTGAAGCTGACATAATTGAAGAAATTTTACGAGTATATGGATACAATAATATTGAATTTTCATACAAATTAAATACCTCAATTTCGTTTGATAAAAACGATGAAATTAAAGTAGAAAACAGTGTTGCAAATCAGCTGACTTCATTGGGTTTTTATGAAACCATGGCGAATTCTTTAACAAAAAGTTCGTACATAAAGCTTAGCGAAAACCTACAAGATAACGCGAATGTAAGTATTTTAAATCCTTTGAGTAATGATTTAAGTGTACTTCGTCAATCATTGTTGTTCAGTGGATTAGAGTCAGTAAATTACAATATTAACAGAAAAAATAGTTCTTTGAAATTGTTTGAATTTGGAAAAACCTATCACAATTTTGATAATGGTTATACAGAAGAAAAACACCTAACACTTTTTGTTACTGGAAATAGAACCAAAGATTCTTGGAATGCGAATACGAGAGCAACTGACTTTTTCTATTTGAAAGGAGTAGTTACAGCTATTTTATCTCGTTTAGGATTGAACAATTTGAAAAATAGTCCAACTAAAAATGATGTGTTTTCAGAAGGAATTTCTTTGAGTTTAGGAAAAACAATTTTGGTTGATTTTGGAGTAGTAAAACGAACTATTATAAAAGAATTTGGTATCAAACAAGAAGTATTGTTTGCTGATTTCAAATGGGAAAATGTATTGAAATCATCAAATAACCAAAATTTTAAAGTACAAGAATTACCAAAATTTCCATTAGTAAAAAGAGATTTAGCCTTGTTATTAGATTCAAAAACTGAATTTAAAGAAGTGTATAATTTGGCTTTTCAATCAGAGAAAAATCTATTAAAAGAGGTTGATTTGTTTGATGTTTATGAAGGAAGCAATTTACCAGAAGGAAAAAAATCGTACGCTGTAAGTTTTGTATTGCAAGATGAATCAAAAACTTTGGAAGAAAAGCAAATTGAAAAAATCATGCAAAAATTACAACAAACGTTTGAGAAAAATTTGAACGCAGTTTTGCGATAATTTATAAGCTCCAAATAGGAGCTTTTTTTTATATTTGAACATATGTATAAGAATGTTATAAGACCAATTTTATTTCTTTTTGATCCTGAGAAAGTACATTATTTTACCTTTTCTCTCATTGGATTTTTATCAAAAATTCCTTTTTTTTCTAGTTTGTTTAGAAGTTATTATCAATTAAATGATGTAAAATTAGAACGAAAATTATTCGGACTTACATTTAAAAATCCAGTAGGTTTGGCAGCAGGTTTTGATAAAAATGCGGTTTTATATAACGAATTGGCTGATTTTGGATTTGGTTTTATTGAAATTGGGACTGTAACTCCAAAAGGACAAGAAGGAAACCCGAAAAAACGTTTGTTTCGTTTGAAAGAAGATCAAGGAATCATCAACAGAATGGGTTTCAATAATCATGGATTAGAAGCAGTCATTAAACAATTAAAAAATAACAAACACAAGGTAATTATTGGCGGAAATATTGGGAAAAATACCCAAACCTTGCCAGAAAATTATACTGCTGATTATCTAGAATGTTTTCAAGAATTGCACCCTTTTGTGGATTATTTTGTATTAAATGTAAGTTGCCCAAATGTGTCAAGCCATGCAAAATTGAATGATAAAGACTATTT
>JANQTK010000353.1 GCA_030731695.1 Polaribacter sp. | reverse complement strand
GAGGGCGCGAATTTCGGAATTTTCTAGCGATTCTAAAACTTTTTCTGAATATTTTTGATATTTCTCACTGATTGGCAATAAGATAACCTGATCTGGAGTCAACCAAAGTGGGAAATTTCCTGCTGTATGCTCTAATAACACTGCAATAAATCGTTCCATCGAACCAAAGGGTGCTCTATGAATCATTACAGGTCTGTGCAACTTATCATCTGCTCCTTTATAGGTTAAATCGAAACGTTTTGGTAAATTATAGTCAACTTGAATGGTTCCTAGCTGCCAACTTCTTCCTAAAGCATCTTTCACCATGAAATCTAATTTAGGTCCGTAAAATGCAGCTTCACCTTCTTCAATTACAAAATTCAGCCCTTTATCGGTTGCAGCACTAATGATGGCTTTTTCAGCCAATTCCCAAGTTTCAACATCACCTATATATTTTTCTAAGTTTTGCATGTCTCTGACAGAAACTTGTGCTGTAAAATTTTCAAAACCTAAAGAACCAAATACATATAATACCAAATCAATCACATTTTTAAACTCTTGATCTAGTTGTTCTGGAGTACAAAATATGTGCGCATCATCTTGTGTAAATCCTCTAACACGTGTCAATCCATGCAACTCTCCACTTTGTTCATATCTATAAACAGTTCCAAATTCCGCAAAACGTTTTGGTAAATCTTTGTAAGAATGAGGTTTAAAATTATACACTTCACAATGGTGTGGGCAGTTCATAGGTTTCAATAAAAACTCTTCATCCATTTTAGGAGTTTTAATAGACTGAAAACTATCTGCACCATATTTTTCGTAATGACCAGAAGTGATGTATAATTCTTTTTGACCAATATGAGGTGTCATCACCATTTCATAACCAGCTTTCTTTTGCGCTGCTTTTAAGAAATTTTCCAATCGTCCACGCAAAGCAGCGCCTTTTGGCAACCATAGAGGCAAACCAGCTCCTACTTTTTGTGAAAAAGTAAATAACTCTAACTCTTTCCCCAGTTTTCTGTGATCACGTTTTTTAGCCTCTTCAATCAATTCCAGATAATCTGTCAACATTTTTTGTTTTGGGAAAGAAATTCCATAGACACGAGTCAATTGATTATTTTTTTCATCACCACGCCAATATGCACCAGCAACATTCATTATTTTTACAGCTTTGATCAAACCTGTATTTGGAATATGTCCTCCTCTACACAAATCAGTAAAAGTGCTGTGATCACAAAAAGTAATATCACCATCAATCAGATTTTCAATCAACTCTATCTTATATGGATTGTTTTCTTTTTGATACAATGCTAAGGCATCCGCTTTTGAAACTTCACGCATTTTAAATTCGTGTTTTCCACGAGCGATTTCTAAGAAAGCATCTTCAATCTGTTTGAAGTCTTTTTCAGAGATGGTTTCTTCTCCTAAATCAATATCATAATAAAATCCACTGTCAATAGCAGGACCAATAGTAAGTTTGGCTTCTGGATAAAATCGCAAAATTGCTTCCGCCAAAACGTGTGCAGAAGAATGCCAAAAAGCTTTTTTTCCATTTACATCATCAAATGTATATAATGTAAGAGTTCCGTCTGACGTCAATTTAGTAGATGTTTCAACGGTTTTTTCATTAAAACTGGCTGAAATTACATTTCTAGCCAATCCTTCACTGATGCTTTTTGCGACATCCATTGGAGTACTATTTGCAGCAAACTCTTTAATACTTCCGTCTGGTAAAGTAATTTTGATCATTATTGATGATTGATTTTATTGGCAAAGATATTAGAAAAGGATATTTCTTACAATCATTTAATAGAGATATCTTACGAAATCTTTCTCTAAAGGTTTTAGTTTCTGTCGTAAAAGTTATTAATTATTCAATGAAATACAGTAGGTCCAGTGCAGTATTGAATATTTCTCAAAATACAATTCTCTGACAATAAGCCATCTAATAAAAAAGTGAAATTTCTTTCTAATTTTTCTTGCAAAACATTTGTTTAGAAGATAGAAAGAGTATTATCTTTGCAGTCCCAAAAATAC
>JANQTK010000352.1 GCA_030731695.1 Polaribacter sp. | reverse complement strand
ACTTTGCGAACTTTGCGTTTAAAATTAAGCTAAAATCCCACGTTTTCCCAACTCAGGAATCATACGTAAAGAACCTTCTTTTATGGTGTTTTCTTTAAAAATAAAGGTTTTTTCAAACAACGTATTTCCTTCAAAAAAAGTAATTTGAAAACGATTGTTTAGTTTGAATAATTCTGGTTGCATCAATTCAATTTTTGCAAAGGAATTTGCTGGCAAAACATCCAATTTTTTTCGAAATAAAGAAGTTGTTTTTACATCAGAAAATCCTTGAGAAACAATCACAACCAACTCTAAATCAATTGATTTTTTATTGATGATATATACATTCCAATCATCGGTTTTGTAAATATCATTGTATTCAAAAACAACCGCAATTGCTACGTTTGTAACTTCAGGAATTTGGATGTCTTTTTTCATAGCCCCCTTTCCCCCAAGGGGGAAATATTAATTAAATTTTTGAGTTAATTTTTCGTCCTAATTTTCTAAATAAATTTTAGCAAGTTTTTTCACAAAGTTACTAGTTCCTTCCCTTTGGGAAGGTTAGGATGGGCATTTAGATAATTGATTTAAACTGCTCTAAAAAACGCTTGTCATTTTCATAAAACATTCTAATATCAGGTATTTGATATAGCAACATGGCAATGCGTTCTATACCCATTCCAAAAGCATAGCCCGAATATTTTGTTGGGTCTATGTTACAGTTTTTCAGCACATTAGGATCAACCATTCCACAACCCATAATTTCTAACCAACCTGTACCTTTGGTAATTCTGTAGTCAATTTCGGTTTCTAATCCCCAATAAATATCCACTTCAGCACTTGGTTCTGTAAACGGAAAATAAGAAGGACGTAAACGAATTTTCGATTTTCCAAACATCTCTTTGGTAAAGTATAAAAGCGTTTGTTTTAAGTCAGCAAAAGAAACATCAGTATCAATATACAAACCTTCTACTTGATGAAAAATACAGTGTGCTCTTGCAGAAATATCTTCGTTTCTAAAAACTCTTCCAGGAGAAATGGTTCTAATTGGAGGCTGATTTTTTTCCATATAACGCACTTGAACTGACGAAGTATGTGTTCTTAGTAAAATATCTGGATTTTTATCAATAAAAAACGTGTCTTGCATGTCTCTTGCAGGATGATATTCAGGCAAATTCAAAGCAGAGAAATTATGCCAATCGTCTTCAATTTCTGGTCCTTCAGAAACGGTAAAACCAATTCTGTTAAAAACCTCAATAATTTGATTTTTTACAATGGATATTGGATGACGCGAACCCAATTCAATCGGTTCAGAAGGTCTTGTTAAATCGCCATAAATTGTTTTTTCTTCGACTGAATTGTCAAGAACTTCCGTTAATTGAATCACTTTTTCTTCAGCAGTTTTTTTCAATGTATTCAATGCTTGCCCAAAATCTTTGCGCAAATCAGCATCTACATTTTTAAATTCTGCAAACAAATCTTTTAACAAGCCTTTGCTTCCTAAATATTTTATTCTGAAAGATTCTAATTCCTCTTTGGTTGAGGCATTGAAATGACCAACTTCAACAATCAATTCTTTTACTTTGTCTAACATTTTGTGCGAAAATTAGAATGCAAATTTACAGTATTTTAAAGAGTTTTTAGGATGATTTTTTTAGCTTTCTAAATCACACAACGAAATCGATTGAAAATTAGGGTTAAAACGAAAATATTCACAATTTTTTAATTTTGCGATATTGAAAAATAGCTATCTTTGCGGCGTTAAATTTTTAGTAATCTCATAAAAAAACATGGAAGAAAGTATCAAATCCAAAATAGATGGTTTCATGGAGCTCGTTGAAAAACGAAATAGTCATGAACCCGAATTTTTACAAGCTGTTCGTGAAGTAGCAGAAACTGTAATTCCTTATATTATTCAACACGATATTTACAACGGAAAAAACATTCTCCTTAGAATGGTTGAGCCAGAAAGATTAATTTCTTTCAGAGTTTCTTGGGTGGATGATAGTGGAGAAATTCAAGTAAATAGAGGCTATAGAATTCA
>JANQTK010000351.1:7989-9784 GCA_030731695.1 Polaribacter sp. | reverse complement strand
GCGACCTCCTGCTCCCAAAGCAGGCGCGATAACCGGGCTACGCTACACCCCGAAAAGTGTTTTTGTTGGGATTGCAAATATACTTGTTTTATTTATTTTACCATTAGTTTTAGTTATTATTTTTAAAAAAAACGTAAAGTTAAAGTCCTATTTTTACTGTCTAAATTCTAAGTCAATATTTTGCAGATCAAACTCCTTTTCTTAATTCTTTTTTCAGGTTTTACTTCCATAGGATTTAGTCAATCAAAAATAAAAGGAAAAATAATTGATAGCAGTACAGGAGCTGTATTGTCTAAAACCAAAATTATCAATATTAACAATAGAAATATTCTTTTTTCCGATAAAAATGGAGATTTTGAATTTATAGATCAGGGAGTTTATTCATTTGAAAAAGAAGGCTATGTTCATAAAATTGTTGATGTAAATAGCGGTAAATATTTAATTATTCAACTTGAGGTGAATCCTTCAGAATTAAAAGAAATTATTATTACAACAAATCATATCCCCGAAAAACTACAAAAAGCCACAGCTTCTATTAGTATTATTTCTTCAGATGACATTCAACTTTCAAACAACACAGATTTTGCCCCAATTTTAAATAGAACTCCTGGAGTTTTTATGCAAAGCGGAGCACTGAATACAAATAGAATTACCATTAGAGGAATTGGATCAAGAAATTTATTTGGGACCTCGAATATTAGAGCTTATTTTAAAGATATTCCTTTAACCAATGGTAGTGGAGAAACGGCTATCGAAGATTTTGAATTGGCTTCTATTGCTCGTTTTGAAATTATTAAAGGCGCTGCCTCTAGTATTTACGGTGCAGGATTGGGTGGTACAATCCATCTAATTCCGGAAAGTGGTTATTTTAATGAATCAATAGTAAATGCAGAATTACAGGTGGGTTCTTTCGGATTGCAAAAACAAATAATTAATCTTAATTACGGAACAACAAAAAATAGTTTTAGATTAGTTTATAGCAATACGCATAGTGATGGGTATCGAATGAATAATCAATATGATAGACAAACGTTTACGTTTAATTCAACTCAATTTTTAGGCGAAAAAGATGAAATCTCTATTTTGGCTAGTTTTGTAGATTTAAAGGCATTTATACCGAGTTCTATAAATCAAAACACCTTTTTAAATAACCCAAAATTAGCAGACTTTTCTTGGCAACAAGCTCAAGGATTTGAAGATGCTCAAAGAGGTATTTTCGGACTTACTTGGAACCATGATTTTACGAGTAATTTAAAACAAGTGACTAGTATTTTTACATCCTTTAGAAACGGATATGAACCAAGACCTTTTAATATTTTAGATGAAAATACACTCGCTTTCGGTTTAAGAAGTCGATTTTTAGGGGACTCTAAATTATTTGATAAAACTTTAAAATGGACTTTTGGAGCTGAACTTTTTAGAGATCATTACAACAATAAAACACTAGAAAATTTATACAAAGATTTTCCAAGTGGAACAGGAAGTGTTGCAGGAAATGAATTATCAGACTTTAGAGAAAAAAGAAACTATTATAACTTGTTTTTTGAAACGAATTATGAAATTTCAACAAAAACAACATTTACAATTGGGTTAAATTTAAATGAAACTTGGTATGAATTAGAAGATCATTTTGAGGTTTCAGCAAACAATCCCGATCAATCTGGTAATTTTACATTTAATCCTATAGTATCCCCAAAATTTGGATTATCGCATTTACTATCAGAAAATAACAGTTTTTTTGCTAGTATAAGTCATGGTTTTTCTCCAATTTCTTTGAATGAAACATTATTGCCAA
>JANQTK010000351.1:3886-7889 GCA_030731695.1 Polaribacter sp. | reverse complement strand
ACACTAAACAATTTTATTTTTAAAGAATTTATTGATGATTCAAATGATTTTTCTGGAAACGATTTAACAGGTGTACCATCAGATATTTTTAATGCGGGAATTAATTTTAATTCGACTTTAGGTTTTTATGGAAACATTAATTTTCAATATGTAGGTAGTATGCCCATTACAGATAGTAATAGCTTGTTTTCGGATGATTATAAGCTAACAAACTTAAAAATTGGCTATGAAAAAAAGCTGAATAAAAAGTTAATTTTAAATGTTTTCTTCGGTATAAATAATATCTTTGATGAAGTATATGCTTCCCAAATCTTAATCAATGCATCTGGATTTGGAGGTAACGCACCTAGATATTTTTACCCTGGAAATCCTATCAATTATTTTTCAGGTATAAATTTAAAATATACATTTTAACAGTCCAAAATTATAAAAATTATGAAACACATAGCATTGATATTCGTTTTTATCTTAAGTTATTCTTGTGAGACCAATTCCCAAAATAATTCTCAAAATAAAGTTGATTATGAGGTTGTTGTTCCTGGTTTAAACATTCCTTGGGGTTTTACTTTTCTACCAGATAATTCAATTTTAATAACAGAAAAAGAAGGAGAATTAATACATTTTATCAATGGGCAAAAGAAAATTATTTCTGGTTTGCCAGAAGTTACGTTGCGTGGTCAAGGAGGTTTAATGGATATTGAATTGCATCCTAACTTTAAAGAAAATAATCTTATTTATTTTACATACGCATCATCAGATGGAGCAGAAAGTGGCGCAAATACAACTTTAATGAGTGCTGAATTTACAGGCGATAAACTTACCAACAAAAAAGTATTGTATAAAGCAGAACCAAATAGTAAAAAAGGAGAACATTTTGGCTCTAGAATTGTTTTTGATAAAGAAAACCATGTTTATTTTAGTGTTGGAGACAGAGGAAATAGAGACGAAAATCCGCAAGATATTACAAGAGATTGTGGTAAAATTTATAGATTAAATGATGATGGAACAATACCAAATGACAATCCTTTTGTAAATGAACCAAATGCAAAAAAAGCCATTTTTAGTTACGGACATAGAAATCCACAAGGAATGAAAATGAATCCATTTACAAATGAAATTTGGGCTCATGAACATGGTCCAAAAGGAGGAGATGAAATTAATATTATTCAAAAAGGAAAGAATTATGGCTGGCCAGTAATTAGTTATGGCGTAAATTATTCTGGTACAAAATTTACAGAAATCACAGAAAAAGAAGGAATGGAACAACCTTTACATTATTGGACGCCTTCAATTGCGCCAAGTGGAATGGCTTTTGTAAATTCTGATACATATCCAAATTGGAAAGGAAATTTATTAGTAGGTTCTTTAAAGTTTCAATATATTTCTAATTGTACTTTAAAAAATGGAAAAGTAATTAAAGAAGAAAAAATTTTAGAGAATATTGGAAGAGTTCGTTCAATTGAACAAGGTAATGATGGCTATTTATATGCTGGTATTGAAGGTTTAGGAATTATTAAAATCATAATAAAGTAAGATGAAAAAAGGTATAATTTTTTTGTGTTTAAGTTTAGTTATTTTCTCTTTTACAAAAAAAGAAGAAGTTTATATTGCAGTAAATCAGGATACTAAGCTTAAAGAAAGTATAAAAAGAGGCAAAGAAGTTTATGATAATATGTGTATTTCTTGCCATTTAGCAAATGGAGAAGGCGTTCCAAAAGTTTTTCCGCCTTTGGCGAAATCTGATTATTTAATGAAAAAAAGAGAAGCCAGTATTCGGGCAATAAAATATGGTCTTAAAGGAGAAATTGTGGTGAATGGAGTAATTTACAAAAGTATGATGCTTAAAGCTGGTTTAGACCCAGATGAAATTGCAGACGTTATGAACTATATTACCAATTCTTGGGGAAATAAAAACTCTAAAATGATAACAATCCAGGAAGTAGAAGCTATTTCTAAAAGCTAAAAATACTTTTTTCTATATTCCAATAAGTTTTTATTATCAATATATTATAATTAATCATACGAAAAAGTAGCGTAAATAAATCTAAAAAATTAGATTTGTAACCCAATTTCAAGAAGAATATGTCAGAGAATATAGAAAAAATAAAGTGTTTAATTATTGGTTCAGGACCTGCAGGTTATACTGCAGCAATTTATGCAGCCAGAGCAGATATGAAACCAATCATGTATACTGGAATGCAAATGGGTGGTCAATTGACAACAACAACTGAGGTTGATAATTTTCCAGGGTATCCAAATGGAACGGATGGAACTATGATGATGGAAGATTTAAAAAAACAAGCTGAGCGTTTTGGTACAGATGTTCGTTTTGGATTGGTTACTAAAGTTGAGTTGAATAAAGAAGTTGGAGGCGTTCATAAGGTAATTGTAGATGAATCAAAAGAAATTGAAGCTCAAACAATTATTATTTCAACTGGAGCAACTGCCAAATATTTAGGTATTGAAAGTGAACAAAGATTGATTGGAGGAGGAGTGTCTGCTTGTGCAACTTGCGACGGATTTTTTTATAAAGGACAAGATGTTGTTGTAGTTGGAGCTGGAGATACTGCTGCTGAAGAAGCTACCTATCTATCAAATATTTGTAGTAAAGTGACTATTTTAGTGAGAAAAGATTTTATGAGAGCATCAAAAGCGATGCAACATAGGGTAAATAAAACAAAAAATATTGAAGTTTTATACAATACTGAAATTGACGAGGTTTTGGGAAAAAATGTTGTTGAAGGTGTAAGAGTAATAAATAACCAAACCAAAGAAACTAGTATAATTTCAGTTACCGGTGTTTTTATCGCTATAGGTCATACACCAAATACAGACTTATTTAAAGGTGTTTTAGATATGGATGAAACAGGTTATTTAATCACTAAAGGAAAAACAACAAAAACAAATTTACCAGGAGTTTTTGCTGCTGGTGATGTGCAAGATAAAGATTACAGGCAAGCTGTAACTGCTGCTGGTACTGGATGTATGGCTGCTTTAGATGCTGAACGTTATTTAGGATCTTTAGAGTAAAAAATGAAATAATAATCACAAAAAAAGAGCTTACAAAGTTGTAAGCTCTTTTTTATTTTATTGAAAAATAAATAATTAATTACTTTTTTTCCATCAGATAATTATCAAGATATTCAATTGATCTGATAATTACTTTTACAGTTTCAACGTAAAATTTTTGATTTATAGTTGCAAATTTGTCAGTTGGTCTGTGATAATCTTTATGGTCTTCCACACCAAAATATAAAAAAGGAATTTTTTCTTTGTAAAAAACTTTGTGATCAGAAGAAAGTGTCCAATCTGATTGTTCAATTTTTTCAGGATCATCATGCCCAAATAAAATAGTTACTTTATCAGATTTTAGTTTACTCAATGCCTTTTTTAAATATGGATGATGATACGTTCCAGAAATATAGATTTCAGGGTAATAATCACTATGTGCAATCATATCCATGTTGATATTGAGAGCAATATTATTTTTATTAGCATAATTTTTTAGAAAAACTTCTGTTCCAACAGAACCAACTTCTTCACCATCTACAGCTGCAAAAATCAAATTGTGTTTTATGGGATTATTTTTAAAATATTCAGCAATAGTAAACAAAGCAGCAACTCCAGAAGCATTATCATCAGCACCATTAAAAATCATTTTATCTCGAATTCCTAAGTGGTCATAATGCGCAGTAATTACAATTGTTTTACTAGAGCTTCCTTTTAATATTCCAATGACATTGGTTCCTGAAGCAGTTGTGTCTTTAACATTTGAAAAGTTAATTCCAGGATTAATAATTGGAAAAGCTTCTTGTCTTTTTTTTTCTTTGAAGGTGTAATCAAAAGATTCTAAGTACTTTCCGTTTTTATATTTTTCTAAACCAATTTCAGAAAATTTTTTCTGAATAAATTTTTGAGCTTTAACACTTCCTAATGTTGAAAAAGCTCTGCCTTCCATTGAATCGCTTGCTAAAATTTTAATATTTTCAAGTAACTTTTGACT
>JANQTK010000351.1:0-3786 GCA_030731695.1 Polaribacter sp. | reverse complement strand
TGCCTTCCATTGAATCGCTTGCTAAAATTTTAATATTTTCAAGTAACTTTTGACTGTTAATTGAAATTGGCTTGGGTGGTTTTTCGCAAGCTAAAATTACCATCAATAAAATACCTAAAAAAAATAGATTTTTTTTCATCTTAAAATAAATAAGGTAATAGTACTGGAGGAATATTCGCAAAGATATAAAAAAAGACCATTTTTAAAATGGTCTTTTTTAAGAAAAATCTTATTTTTAAACTGCAATGTCGTTAAAACAAGTTTTTTTAAAAGCAATATTTACCTTCTGATTTTAATTTTTCCGCAATTACATCTCTTAAAGCTATTACATTTGGATAGTTTTGATATTTTGTAAATCGTTTTAGTCCCATTAATAACATACGTTGCTCATCGCCTTCAGCAAAAGAAATAATACCTTCTTTTCCTTTTCTAGCAATAATTTCTACAGCATTGTATAAGTACAATTTTGCCATAGCAATTTGTGCTTCTTGGTCTTTTTCACCAAAACGTTTTGCGTTTTTTTCAGCTCTTAATAAGGTAGATTCTGCCATATAAATTTCATTCAAAATATCAGCAGCAGCCAATAATATTTGTTGATGTTGCTCTAAATCTGTCCCAAATTTTTGAATTGCAGATCCTGCAACCATCAAAAATACTTTTTTTAATTTAGCAATCATTTCTTTTTCTTCTGCAAATAATTCTGAATAATCAGGAGTTTCAAAAGAAGGAATTCCCATTAATTCATCAGCAACTGCTGTTGCAGGTCCTAATAAATCAACATGACCTTTCATGGCTTTTTTAATCAACATTCCAACTGAAAGCATTCTGTTGATTTCATTGGTTCCTTCATAAATACGAGCAATACGTGCATCTCTCCAAGCTGCTTCCATTGGTGTTTCTTCAGAGAAACCCATTCCTCCAAAAATTTGAATTCCTTCATCAGCACAAGCTTGTACATCTTCAGAAACAGTAACTTTTAGAATTGAACATTCTATGGCATATTCTTCAACACCTTTTAATTCAGCTTCTTGATGCGAATTTCCACTAGCAATTCTCATTTCAATTCTATCTTCAATATCTTTTGCAGCTCTGTAACTTGCAGATTCACCTGCGTATGTATTGGTTGCCATTTCAGCTAATTTTGCTTTGATTGCACCAAAATCAGCAATAGGAGTTTTAAATTGTTTGCGCTCTAAAGCATATTTTAAAGCGTAATCTGTAACCCTTCTTTGAGAATCTAAACAAGCAGCAGCTAGTTTAATTCTCCCAACATTTAAGGCGTTTACTGCAATTTTAAATCCTCCACCTCTTTCTGATAACATATTTTCAGCAGGAACAATGGTATCGTTAAAAAATACTTGTCTTGTTGATGAAGCACGAATTCCTAATTTGTGTTCTTCTTCGCCTAAAGTAATTCCATTTGGATTTTTAGCATCATATTCAACAATAAAACCAGTGATGTTTTTATCATTTTCGATACGTGCAAAAACAATCATCAAATTGCAAAAACCTGCATTTGAGATCCACATTTTTTGTCCGTTTATTTTGTAAGATTTTCCATCGGCAGACAATTCAGCTATTGTTTTTCCTGAATTTGCATCAGAACCCGCTCCAGGCTCGGTTAAACAATACGCACCCATCCATTCTCCAGAAGCCAATTTTGGAACGTATTTTTGTTTTTGTTCTTCAGTTCCATATAGTGTAATTGGCATTGTTCCAATTCCAGTATGCGCTCCAAAAGCTGTACTAAATGAACCTGTTCCACTTGAAATATAATCACAAGTTAGCATTGTAGAAACAAATCCCATTCCCATTCCTCCATATTCTTCAGGAACAGCAACTCCTAAAAAGCCTAATTCGCCCGCTTTTTTCATTACTTCTTCTGTAAGCTTGTAATCTTTTGCTTCAAAACGCGCTTTATGAGCGATAATTTCACGTTCATTAAACTCTTTTACAGCCTCTTTCATCATGATTTGTTCTTCAGAAAAATCTTCTGGAGTAAAAATGTCTTCGCAGTTTGATTCTTTTACTAAGAACTGTCCTCCTCGTAATAATTTTTTTTCTATTGTTTCCATATTTTAATATTGCTTACTTTTTTAGTTTAAAAATTCAAAAATTCCTGCTGCACCTTGTCCTGTTCCCACACACATGGTTACCATTCCGTAGTTGTTTTTCATATTTCTTTGGCGCATTTCATCAAATAATTGCACTGAAAGTTTTGCTCCTGTGCAACCTAAAGGATGTCCTAAAGCAATGGCTCCACCATTTACATTGATGATATTTGGGTCTAAGCCTAATTCTCTGATAACGGCTAAAGATTGTGAAGCAAAGGCTTCATTCAATTCAATCAGATTGATGTCTTTTTGTTGCAATCCTGCTTGTTTTAAAGCTTTCGGAATGGCAGCAATAGGGCCAATTCCCATAATTCTTGGAGGTACACCAGCTGCTGCATAACTTACCAATCTTGCAATTGGCGTGATGTTTAGTTCCTTAACCATGTCTTCACTCATAATTAATACAAAAGCAGCTCCATCACTCATTTGTGATGAGTTTCCAGCAGTGACACTTCCATTGGCAGCAAATACAGGTCGTAAACTTGATAATCCAGCCAAAGAAGTATCTTTTCTTGGGCCTTCGTCTTTAGAAACTGTATATTTTTTGGTTGCCTTTTTTCCGTTTTCATTGATGTAAGTTTGTGCAACTTCAATGGGAACAATTTGTTTTTCAAATCGATTTTCACTTTGAGCTTTTAATGCTTTTAAATGTGATTGAAGAGCAAATTCATCTTGATCAGCTCTTGAAATTTTGAATTCGTTTGCTACAGCCTCTGCTGTATTTCCCATTCCCCAATAATATTCTTCATGTCCAGCAGCAACTGTATCATAATTTAGTTCTGGTTTAAACCCTGTCATTGGAACAGAGCTCATGCTTTCTGCACCACCAGCAATGATACAATCTGCCATTCCAGATTGAATTTTGGCAGCAGCCATGGCAATGGTTTCTAATCCTGAAGAACAAAAACGATTGACAGTTACGCCAGGAACGTCTTCAATTTTTAATCCCATTAAGGAGATTAAACGTGCCATATTTAATCCTTGAGCTCCTTCTGGCATTGCATTTCCAACAATAACGTCGTCAATTCTTTTTTTGTCAAAATCAGGCAATTCATTCATCATAAATTGAATGGTTTCTGCGGCTAATTCATCAGCTCTTTTAAATCGGAACAATCCTTTTGGAGCTTTTCCAACGGCTGTTCTGTATGCTTTTACGATATATGCTTGTTTCATTTTTATATTTTTTAGTGTTTAGTAGTTAGTGACTTAACTTATCATTTAGAACTCACAACTAATAACTCGCAATTATTAATTGCGCAATGGTTTTCCTGTTTTTAACATGTGTTGAATGCGTTCTAATGTTTTGCGTTCGGTGCATAAACTCAAAAACGCCTCTCTTTCTATGTCTAAAAGATATTGTTCAGAAACTCTGGTTGGTTCTGATAAATCTCCTCCAGCCATTACATACGCTAATTTATTTGCAATTTTTTGGTCGTGAGCAGAAATGTATTTACTTGCTTCCATAGAATCTGTACCAACTAAAAACATTCCTAGGGCTTGTTTCCCTAAAACTAGAATATCATTACGTTTTACAGGTTGTGTATAGCCTGCTTCTGCCATTAATACAGCATGTTTTTTTGCTTCTGCAATTTGTCTGTCTTTGTTTACAACAACAATATCTTTTCCTTTTTGAAGCAATCCTAAATCAAATGCTTCATAAGCAGATGTTGCT
>JANQTK010000350.1 GCA_030731695.1 Polaribacter sp. | reverse complement strand
GTTGAAGCAGTAAAAACAGTTTCTGATTTATTTATGCCATTAACAGGAGAAGTGATTGAATTTAATGAAGCATTAGAAAACGATCCTGAATTGGTAAATACAGATCCTTATGGAAAAGGATGGATGATAAAGATCGCTATTGCTGATAGCTCACAAATAGAAAATTTATTAGATGCTGAAGCGTATCAAAAACTTATTAAAGGATAAATTAATTCTAATTGCGATTGTAATTACAATTGTTGTTTTGAGCTTAAGTCTCATAAAAATGCCCGAAACAGGAGTGAACGTTGCAAATATTGATAAAGTGTATCACAGTTTTGCATACTTTACCCTAACCATAGTTTGGCTCTTGAGCTTTTATAAATTTCCGCAAAAAAAACATCTCATTACATTGAGTTGTATTTTTTTTGGCATTATTATTGAAGTTTTACAAACTGTATTAACTGAATATAGAACTGGTGATATATTAGATGTTTTCGCTAATTCACTAGGAAGTTTGTTAGCTCTTTTTGTGTTTAGTATGATTTTTAAAAAAAAACAGATTAATTAACAATAAGGCTTGTAATTAACACAATAATTTAATTAAATTAGCAACCTATTAAAAACGTTTAACCATGGAAATTAAAAAAAGTCCAAAATCGAATCTAGAAAATTTCAGCAAAATTTTCATGCAAATTGGTTTGGTGCTCGCATTGTTTGTTACTTACGTAGCAATTGAACAAAAGACATATGACAAAGTGTATGGTGATTTAGGAACTGTAAACATGAATGCAGAAATGGAAGAAGAAATTCCAATTACTGAGAGAATTCAACCAGATCAACCAAAAACACCACCACCACCAACTCCAGATAAAATCGAGATTGTTGAAGATAAAAAAGAAATTGAAGAAACTGTAATTGAATCAACAGAAACAGATGAAACAAAAAAAGTTGTTGTTTCAGAAATCGTCGAAATAAAAGAAGTTGAAGAAGTTGTAGAAGATGTAAACTTCATGATTATTGAAGATGTACCAACTTTCCCTGGATGTTCAGGAAATAACGAAGAAAGAAAAACTTGTTTCAGTCAAATGGTGCAAAAGCATTTTGTTAGAAAATTCAACGCTGATTTACCAAATGAATTAGGTTTATCTCCAGGAAAGAAAAAAGTTTTCATTGGATTTAAAATTGATAAAAACGGAAATATTGTAGACATTCAAGTAAAAGCTCCACATCCAAAAATCAAGGATGAAGTTGATAAAGTAATGGGACAATTACCTAAGATGAAACCAGGAAAACAACGTGGAAAACCAGTTGGTGTAAAATATAGTATTCCATTTACTTTGGTTGTAGAATAATCGACTTAAAAAGAAATAAAAAAAACCGTTAAGAGTATTCTTAGCGGTTTTTTTTGGAGTATATTGGATTTGATTTAACATGATAAAAACTTCTTACAGAAAGCTTAAATCATCTTTCAAAGAAAACTAAAGAGATTTTTTAGATATTAAAAAAATAGTTAATAATCAAACTTAAGACCAAAGATTAACAACCCTTTGAGTGTAAAAGATGATTAAAGGCTTTAGAGGTAAATAAAACTATCTTTAAGAAGAAAATGAATGATGCTAAAGGAATTAATCTTATTCAATAAACTCATATTAAATAAGTCTCTAAATAAATGATATAAAATAAAAAAACCTCTAAAAGTATATTTTAGAGGTTTTTCGAATGTTAGAAAAATTTTTAATTATTATATTACTTATTACTGAAAGCAACTTTAGATTCATTTTTCCAAACATTCACTGATGCGATTGCATTGTCTTGATAGTTAATTTCTTTAAGAGATTCATCTGCCCAAACAAACCATTTACCTACTTTTTTTCCTTCATTGTAATATGCTAACTGAACTTTATTACCAGATTTGTCGAAACGAACCCATTCTCCAGTTAATTTTTTATCCTTGAAAAAACCTTGTGTTTTAATAGAACCATCCTCATAGTAGTATGTTGCTTTTACTAAATCTCCATCAGCACTAAAAGTGGGTTGTTTTTCTTGAGCAAATCCTAAAGTTACCA